>NZ_JBGVBR010000347.1:0-2936 GCF_045225735.1 Succinimonas sp.
TCCGGGGCATTTTTTGAAGAAAAACCCCGCCATGTAAACGCGCTGCGGCCAGTTCGTTTACAAAACATTCGGCTATACCATAATTCCCTGCGGAGGCATCTGATAATAAATGCCGTCTTCCGCAAAGCCTGATGACGGGGAAGGCTGTGCCGATGAGTCCTCCGGGTATTCATGATTTTCCCGGATGCTCCTGATAATTTCGGCGTACTCCATGGCAACCGCCGTGAAGCGATCCATGGTGTCAATGAGCTTTTCCCGGGTAAGGCGATCCAGCCAGTCGTGCCGCTGCAGGAACAGGTGTCCGTTTTCGGGATTCAGGGCCAGGGAAGAGCCCCGGGTGCCGCTGAACATATAATTGCCCTTCAGGCAGTCGCAGGTCAGGCGATCCAGAAAGTCCTGCTCGCACGAACCCAGGTCGGCAGTCATGATAAGTCTGTCTCCGGCAGACTGAAATACGGTTTCAATGCCGTCAAGATCAAACATGAGCGTCTCGTCCAGGCTTTCCAGGTCTGTTCCCATGGCATCATTCAGGGTGTTAACTATTTCTGCAAAATCCATGCATCATCTCCGTAATAAGAAAAGGGCGGCGGCATTTTTCCCTCCGGACACGAGTGCTGCAAATTCCGGGGTGTCCGCATATGCGGTTTCAGCAAGGTTATGCCGCTTCCGGCGGGAAGACATCTGAAATCCGCGGCGCCTGAAAGACCGGGGTTACGGCGGAGAGCAGGAGGAAAAGCGTTCCTGAGAGCATCAAAGAGCTTGCGCCCCCTCTGTCCTCATCGTATCCCGAAACGCTCCGGTATCAAAGAATCGCCTTCATAATCTGTAACCGGCGCCTGATAAAACAGGGAGGAGCCGGAGGAGGAAATGCGGAGTCAGTCAGATGCCTCCCGGCTCCCGATACGGGGTTAAGACTTGGCGAACTTTGCGGCGCCGGTGTAGAACTTAAAGACGTTGCTGCCGCCGAAATGTTCCACAATGCCGCTTACTTTGTTAACCTTGGATCCCTTCATGCCGCAGTTAAGCTGCTGCACTTCCAGATTGCCGGATTCGGCGGCCAGTCTGGTGAAATTCTGCGCATCATCTTTGGTGGCGTAGGATTTCCCGGAAAGCTTTCTTATGATGGAGCATTTATTGTTCATGAACTCCAGAGCGCTGCCGCCGGCAAAGGAATTCATCTTCACCGCCAGCTGCTTGGCCACCACATCCAGGTGTCCGGTGCGATCCTTGCCGCTCTTGCAGTTGAAGCAGGTTACGTTGCCCAGCATGTCGTTAAGGAGCGCCAGCCGAGCAGGAAGCTCGAAGGCATCAAAAGAAGGATCCCGGAACAGCGCATTGTTCATGATGAGATTTATTTCCTGGCTCAGCATGAAGACCTTCTTCTTTTCCACGGCGGATCTGCGGGGATCGCTCATGAATCTGCCCACGTCTGAATCGGGATCCAGACTGCTCACGAAGCGGTTGTACACGGTCTCTTCGTTAGCGCTGTTTGCGAGTTCATTAAGAGATACCCTAGTATTCAGGAAGTTCTGCCCGAACATATCGCTTATGGCAGCCCGGTTACCGGTTTGCTCTTCGGCCTGCTTCCAGAAGTATTTGCCCAGAACGGATCCGGAGGTCCACTTATTGGCCGGCGTGTTGAAGGTGCGGATCTTCGGTTTGATCCAGACATCCCGGCCTCCGATTCTGAGGCGTACCGGCTCCTGATTGCCGCCGTTATTCTGCGGCATTAAGGCGCGGAGCGCGTTCAGCTGATTATCAGTCATTTTTTTCTCGTTCCCGAAATAGGATATCGGGTTAAGGAGATTTACCGAGCTTAAGGTGAATTCAATGGGATGATCCTGGGTTTTGCCGCCCTTAAGCGGATCATCAGATCCGATATCATCGGCAAATCTGTCCATGACAATGGTGGTGATAAGTTCCAGGGCCCGCTGTCTGGCCTTCTGCTCTCTGAGGTTATCATTCTTCTCGCCGGCGGCATCCAGCACAGCATGACGATAGCCGGTAAAGAGCTTTTGACCGTTTTCGTCCCGGAGCTCTGTTTTGAAAAGGTTGGAAACATGTCCGGAAAGGCGGTTTCCGCTGGGGATGCCGTTAACGCCGTCTTCGTAAAGTCCGGGGTTAAGCTCTTTAACCGGGGTCATGGTGGAATTAAAGATCTTTTCCTGTCCGTCCACCGTCAGCTTCATATCGCGGCTGATGGTGCTCCAGGCCTTTTTGCCCAGAGTATTGGAAAACTCGTTCATGATCGCCGCGTCAGTTGTTTTGAGATCGGCAATGCCAAGATCGCTGACAGCGCTGTTGATTTTATCGGCGCACTTTCCCTGCAGCTTTTTGAAGAACTTGAGATAGCCGGTGGGAACAGTATCATCATCCCGCAGGTTAAGAGCGGCGAACTCCTGCTTTTTGGCGGCGTATTCCCGGCGGAGAGCGTCAAGCTTGTCCATGGCTGTCCGGCATTTTCTTTCGGATTCCCGGTTCAGGGAATTTCCGTCCTGCAGCTTGCGGGCTATTTTGGCTTTGACGCCATCGATGGTCTTTATGGCGGCGTCAATCTTGTCATTAAAGGCATCCCTGACATTGGCGCAGGAGTCCCCCTTGTTTTTCAGGGCCAGTTCGCATTCTGCCAGCTTTTTATTCAGATGATCGATGCAGGCGGCAAATTTCGGGCAGAGGATATCCCGGCAATTGCCGGCGACTTCTGCTTCGATGCTGCACTCGGGCCTGGCAGCCAGATTGCTGGTTATGGTCCGGAGATCCTGCTGAGCCTTGGCGCACTTGTCAATCAGGCTTGTTATTACGATTTTGAGATCTGAAAGACCGTAGTTTTTGCCAAAGACCTCATTGCTGAATTCCCGGGGGATGCTCTCAAGAAGACTGCCGGCGCGGCTCAGCTGCTCGGACAGGATGCCGCCTTCCCGGGACATGCCGGACAA
>NZ_JBGVBR010000348.1:0-8501 GCF_045225735.1 Succinimonas sp.
ATACCACCGCCTGATTGATGTACCCTGAGTCCAGAACTGCGAATGCCTTCATTGGTATTTCTCCTTGATGTCGTCTTTGAAAATGTCTTCCGAGTAGTTTATGAGCTTAAGGGAGCAGCGATTGCCGCTTTCCGGCTTAACGGCGGTAACCCAGCAGAGCCGGAGTTCCCCGATGGCAAAGAGCGGATACTCGAGAGACTTCCCGAACTCGCTGTCCCACTCCAGATCCGGATGGGTATCAAGACAGAGGGTATGGCTGTCATAGCGGTAAAAGGTATATTCCCCGTAGGAACCGTCCTTCCGGGAGATATACACAATGCCTTCGGAGTCTCCCTCCGGAAGTTCGATATCCGTTGTTACAGTCTGACCGCTGATTCCGGTTATTCTTCCCGTGATGTTGGAGAGGTTCTCATCAAGCATCAGCCCCGCCAGGTCATTGAACTGACAGTTAAGGCCGTTAAGCTCCGTCCTGATTTCATAGGTCACTCTGGTGTTTCTGAGATACCGGAGGCGCCTCATGCCGAGAGCCACCGCATGGTCATAGTCTGTTACGCCCCAGGCTTCAAGCTGCTCCTGATTGTCGGATTCGGGATAGTCCGTGATGCGCTTATTCCCGTCCGCATCAACATGGCAGTACACGGTTTCGGTCTTGTAGGTTTGCGGGGAGGTGAAATTCACCACCACCTCGTCCACGTCATCCTCCCTGGGGAGCGAACAGGTGATCACCGGGCTTGAGGTCATGTTGCTCCTGGTGAAGATCTGCACGGGGTGCGCTCCGGCATAAAGCCTTTTGATGGACAGGGTGTTGTCCCGCACCACCGGAACCGCAAAGCCGCAGTTAAGCACATCTCTGAGCGATTCCAGAAGCGTGCTGTCGCTGTCGATAGAGCCGTTGCACTCCAGGCCCTGAGACCGCCAGAGTTCATCAAAGTCCATGAGCGTATCCTCATCCAGAATATTGCGGTATTTGGAGTTCCGCACAATGTACTGCACCACCGGAGCAATGTCCCTTGTTGCCACCAGAGGCTGATCGGCTGCATCTGAATACCCGTATCTCACAGCCGGAAGTTTTCTTGTCCAGTAGGTGGCAAGCTGGTTCTCCGAGAGCTCGGACAAGGTTTCATTTCCCATGAACCGGCAGATCAGCACCGTCATATTGTCGTAATGGTCAATGACGCTGATGACGCTCTTAAGGCCCGTCCACTTGATCTCCTCAAGAGCCCGGGAGGTGCCGTCCTCCTGAGAAGTTCTGAGAACCCGGAACTCGTAATTCCCGGCTGTTTCCAGCTTGATTCTGACGGTCTCGGCAAGCTGGTCATTGGTATTGTTCGTCCAGGTCTTTTCGATCACGGTGTATGCGTCATCAGAACCGGCTCTCCGGTACTCGATCTGAATGCTGACGGTGAGCCTGTCAAACTCGCCGTTATCGTTGAGTTTCCCGAGTCCCTGCGGCAGGGAGAAATCAAGCTCGAAGATGCGGGATTCCGCCCCGTACGGACAGGCCCGGTAAGGCCCAATGTAACCGCCGTCGCTGGCCTGACCGCTTACCAGAGTAAAGACAATCTGCTCCTGATTGACTCCGGAGGAATAAAAGCCGGGCCAGTCTGCCACCTCGCCGTAGCCGTCATTGAGGCGCTTAACCGTGTAGATGCCGCCGGCAGAACTTACGATCTCGTAAAAGCCGTTATCGTCGTAAGGATAATCCGCAGGCTTCGGCTGAAACACAGTCCCCGTCAGGCGTTTTCCCGTACCGATGATCTGCGTGTACGGCTGAGACGGAGTAACCTCCTCCGGGTAATCGGGAACGGTCAGATCCGCGCTCTCGAACTTCAGCGTAACGAGCCCGGGGCCATCAGAGCTCGCTTCAAGGATTTCACAGAGAGCCGTTACGGTATTCTCTTCATCCTCGGTTACGGTTCTGCCGCCGCCGGAGCCAAACGGGACGGTGTCATAGGTGACGGAGGATATGGCGGAGAGGGTAACCTTAAGGTAATCGCCGTTACGGACAATCACCTCGGTCTGTATTTCCTTTCCGGTTACCTTATCAACGGAAGTCTTAATCTCAGTGACTCTTCCCCGGAAAAACTCATCAGGATGAAATCCGGCAGCGCATTTCAGGGTGAGCATGGTAATGCCGGAAGCAGCATCGGTTTCGGCAGCAACGATCTCCGAGCTGACAAGACGGACATTCCCGGCGCCGCTTAACTCAAAAACAGTGCCGTCCGCCCATTTCAGATCGAGATTCTCCTTGATGCGGAAGGTCTCCATGCCGGCCCCGGAGCAGCCTCCGCCATATCCCCGGGTAAACACCCGGTAGGAATAGCCGCTGAAGGCATGGCCCCGGAATGTCAGATTCGCCCCGTCCATGGAAGATGCTTTGATTTCTCCCCGGGGGCTTTTCAAAGTATGCCCGCTCTGGGTAACCTCGGTGGATGAATACCAGCAGTACCAGGATTTATCCTCCGGAGAGTTCTCGGCGGTGATCCTTTCTCCCGGTTCAATGACATAGGCGGAGCAGCCCCTGAGTTCGCTTAAGGGAGTCTCGCCGATGTAGATGTCCGAGTGATCTTCCCTGTAATCGTAATGCCCGATGCCCTGACACAGGATCATGTCGCAGAAGAGCGTGTTGTTGCGGTAAAACACATGCCGGTCAGCCAGGTAATCCGGAAACCTTTTGAAGAAGCCGAAGTTCTCCGGAATGATCTCCATGAGCTTCGCCTTGTTGCCCTGGACATTCACATCATAGATCGAGGTGCCCTGCCGGGTGCTTTTCTGCTTGTTTTTGCCCAGCTTATGCATGCTGGTCATGGCATAGACAGCGCTGGCCACGCCAACCACCACGGAGATTACGGCAGCAATGGCAGTGCCGGTTACCCCGGGCTCGATGACGAACTTAAGATGATCATCAGGGCTGACAAAGAGCTCCGTCCACTTTTCCTGTTCTGCCTTTCTGCCGTTAACGTACAGGGAGAGGTAGGGCGTTATGGCAGGATCGTATGAGGCGATCTGGCTTTTCAGAAGGGCGGCGAGACTGCCGCTGTACTCCGGCAGATCAAGCTGCTCCAGCGCCCGGTTCAGGTCTTCACGGGTTACAACTTCAAGTTTCATGTATTTCCTTTCATATTTCCTTTGCATGTCTGTAAAACTTTGTTTCCGCAAACTGCAGGGATTTGATCTTTTCCGCCCGGGCATGACGGTTAAGCCCGGTATGCAGCATTTCGCCTTTCCCGAGAAACACCGCAACATGGAAGATCACGCCGTGACGGAAAAAGGCAATCACATCTCCGATCGCAGCGTCATCAGGAGGGATCTCACGGAAGGAATTCTTCTCCTTCTCGTACCCGTCCCTGATGCTGAAATCCGCGCATTCATCAAGCTCTATGCCGAGCTCCCGGCGGTAAAACTCGATAACAAGGCCCCAGAAGTCAAGGTATGGGTACTTCCTGCCATTTGGCGTGTGTCTGATGAGAAGGTAATGGTTAAGCTGCATATTTAAGCCCCGGCGCATTTCCCGCAGTGTAGCGGAGACGCGGGAACTCAAGATTCAGCATGTCGCAGAAGGACGCGGTGAACGTTGCCGATTCCCGGGTGATGCACCCTCCGGTGATGGTCAGGGTGAGCTCTGAGAGTTTGCCCCGGTATTCGTAATGCCACTGGGTAACGGTGATGTACGAGGGTGTCTGGGCTGCAATAACCCGGGTCATGTATTCGTAAGCCTCGCCGCTCACCCCGTCAACGCCGAAGGAGAGGTCACTGAACCCGCTGTCCGAGCGCTCCGGCATGGAGACGGTAAAGGCGGACTTCATGTAGGTGTATCCGTCAAGCTCCATGTCCTCATAGCCCAGGACATAACGCAGCGCGCCTATGGTCTCATTGGCAATGGCGAGGGTAACAACGGGGAGCCTCCCGCCGCTGGCGTAGATCTCTTCAAGAGAATAAAGCATGTATCTCTCCTTAACTTACTCACGAACTTACTCATGAACTTACTCACGTAACGTACTCCACTTCCGATTCATATTCCCGCACCCTGATAATCCGTCCCGGCCAGTCATTGGCTTCAAAGAGGTAAATGCTGTAGGTGTATTTGCCGTGGTTGTTGTGAAATTCCACCGTGCTTTCGCAGGGAATGCCGCTGAATAGCTCCATGCTGAGAACGTAATACCCCTGACTGTTTTTCTCGAGCTTCACCCCGGGCCATGACGGCTCGGTGTCGGCATAGGGCACATAGATAAAGGCATAGAGTTCATCCCAGCCTTCGGGATCGATCCATACTTCATCACCGCCGCCGCCGGATCCGCTTCCGCTGCCGGGCTCCATATCAAGGCGGCACTGCACCGACCATAACGGCCCCTCGCCGTTCACGCAGTTAAGGGAGGCGGAGAGCTCGCCGTTCTGGATGCGGCAGACAGATTCTGTGCCGCCGTACTCGTTAAGAAGCTTCATGCGGAACCAGTCCTGACCAAAGCTGATGTCATTCCGATACCATGCCATGAATTCCTGATACTGGGTCTGGGTAAACATGAAGGTTACCGCGAGTTCATGAGGCGCTCCGGTGTTAACCAGTCTCTGCCTCACATGACCGTCGGCCATCTGGGTTCGGATCATGTTCGGTCTGATTTTGCAGCTGTAGCCTCGCTGCTGCGGGGGCGGCAGGGAGGAAGGATAATCGTTCATAGGCTAAGTCCCCATGCGGTTAAGGTTGAAGGTGTTCTGAAGAGCCATGCTCATGGAGCCGCCATGGCGGATATCGGAAACGAAGATGTCCACAATGCGGGTTTCATCGTCATCACGGGTTTCCGCAGTTCCGGCTTTCTCGGTGCTCTCATAGAGGTTAACCACCACGGGAGCGCTATGGCCGTAACCGGAGGAACCGCTCACGGCAGAACGGGCCAGAGCGGCGGTTTCCTTCCGGGAGGTGACGGACATAGGACCCTGCACAAGCTCCGGGCCGTACTCCCCCACAATGCCCCATTCGCCGGCTTTGAGCTGTCCCCCATGATCATGCATGGACACAGAGGTAAGCTGGGA
The DNA here is from genome assembly GCF_045225735.1 of Succinimonas sp. Classification (NCBI taxonomy): domain Bacteria; kingdom Pseudomonadati; phylum Pseudomonadota; class Gammaproteobacteria; order Aeromonadales; family Succinivibrionaceae; genus Succinimonas; species Succinimonas sp. The sequence goes on from NZ_JBGVBR010000348.1 coordinate 5,029, forward strand.
AATGGCCGCTGTGGTGGTAGCCATGGCGGAGGCATAGTTGGCAAGCTTCTGCGGCCAGGTAACCGCCGTCGGGTCATTGAGAGCCCCGATCCACGCCTTTACCGCCTCCATGGTGGCGCTGGCGACTGCAAAACTCTTCTGCACCGCAAAAAGAGCCCGGTAGGCGCCGGAGGATTCGTCCATGCTGTTGGCAAGATTTGAAAAGGCATCGGAAATGTCCAGGGTGGCATCCGCCATTTTCTCGTAAGGCTCGGTCATCTTTTTGATTTCATCAGCCTGCTTCTTCTGTTTGGCTGATGTACTGTCAGCGGTGTATTTGTCCATGAGACGGACGCGGCTCTGGAGGTAGGCCTCCTCGGAAATAAGCTGATCATTGTGGTATTGCTCCAGCATTTCCAGCTTTTTGCCGCAGCTGTCCTGAAGACGCAGGATTTCCTCTTCCTCGGGATCGAGAGAACTGAGAAAGTCCCGCGCCTCCTTCTCGATTGCGGCCCTTTGGTCTTGGTAGTCCTGCTCAATAATGAGGAGAGCATTGTTCTTCTCGATTTCAGAAATACAGGCGTTCTCGGCAATCACGGCATTAAGTTCCTGAAGCTTTTTGGCGTGCTCCCGTTCCAGCTTTTCAAGATCGCTCCCGGACTTCATGGCGAGTTCCAGGATCTCTTCATAATACGGAGTCCAGGTGTCTCTTGCTTCTGCCGCTTTGGAGTGTGTCCCGCCACCGCTTTTGCCCTTGCCGGAATTCTTATTTGCGCCGATCCTGACGCCATCATCAGACTGAGTGCCTTCCCCCACATGGGAGTTCCGGTACTTCTCGGCGATGCGCTTACGCTCGGCGGCAATGCGGTTCTCCGACGCGGTAATCTCCTTCTCGATGCCGGCAATGGTAGCTTCGTAGATTTTGGCATTGGCCTCGGCTTCCTTTTTGGTCTGATTCCGGGCATTGGCATAGGCCGTTGTGAAATCACCTCCGGAGAGAGAGCTTCCGATGCCTTCCCCGATGGAGTTAAGCACCCCGATGGTGTTATCCCAGAGCTCTCCCACCTTTTGGCTCAGCTGCAGGATGCCGATCTGGGCAAACTGGAAAAAATGCGAAAAGAAGAGCTTCCAGTTTTCAGTGCCGCTTTTCATGTCAATGCCGATAAGCTCCAGGGTGTCGCAGAAAAAGTCCTTCGTTTCTTCCCATGCCGTGCGTATTCCCTCAAAGGTCTCGCTGGCCGTTTTGGCAAAATTATGGAACCACTCGATCACCGCCGGGTCATCAAGCCATTCAGAAATGCCGTTCAGGGTGTTGGCCAGAAAGTCATTCCCCATGATGATGAGCTCGCCGAAGCCGCCGTTTGACTGCATGAGTCTGGTGCAGAAAGTGCCCCAGGCATTGTCCAGCCTTCCGGTGGCGGCAGATACAGTGTTGAGCTTGGCCTCCAGTACGCCGTCAAAGTTGTTTTTGGCGAGATTGGAGAGGTACTCGTCAAGGGCCTTGCTGTTTTTTGCGATCTCAGTGGTGGAGCCCTTGTAGGTTAAGGCGATGGTGTCCCCGTTGTCCTTGGCGGTAATGCCGAACTGCCGGAGCGCCTTGGTGGAGCCCTGGGAGAATGCGATAACCGCATCGGTCAGGGTGTTGATGTCTCTCCCGGTGCCGTGAGCAATAACGGCATAGGTCTTAAGCTGCTCGTTGGAGTTGGTAAGTCCGTTATTGCCTAAATCCACAAAGGCTTTGGCAAGCTTGTCGGTAGCGGTGGCCGTTTGATCCTCAAGGCCGTTAAGGCTCCAGAAGGTTTTCTGAGCGGTTTCCAGATCACCCACCAGGGGAGCAAGCCTTGCGGACATATCCTCGTATACCCGGGAGGCTTCAAGTCCGGTGGAAATGATGCTCTTAAACATGTCCACGGTTTCAGAAGCGAACTTGACGGCAAAACCGGAGAGGAGCATCTTCCAGCCGGAGGCGTTCTTCTTCAGCACCCCGGTCTGCGAGTCCACCGCCTTGGTAACCTTCCTGATCTCGGCTTCCTGTTCCCGCAGGATCTTCTTCTGGTCGGAGAGAGCGGCATTCGCATCCTTATGCTGCGAGTTCTGGTTATCCAGGGCTTTGCTGATCTCCTTTGCCGCCTTGCTTTGCTTCGCGCCGAGGTCGGTTACGGTTCTGGTCTGATCCTGAATTGAACCCGTTACGGTCTTAACGCCGTCATCAAGTCCATGAATGGCGGCATCGGCGGCTTCTGCCTGTTTGGCGGAGGCGTCAAGGCTGGCCCCCATAGACTCAGCCGATGAGGAAACAGCATCCTTCATGGCCGTCATTTCCTCGGCAACTTTGCTCAAAGCATCCGTCAGAGCGGAGGTGTCGGCGGAAAGCCTGATTGTGCTGTCGTTCATTTTGGTCTCCGTAAAAATAAAAAAAGGATCTCACGGTGAGATCCTTTGTCGGTGAATGTGTTTATTGCTGAAAGGTTTTAGTAGCCTCGTTCGTTTAGTTCGCGGTAATAATCGCAGCCTGTTTGATCGTCGTAGTCGCAGGCTTTTCCGTAATACCATTTTGCTGTGGTTTTATTTTGTCTTACGCCCTCACCGTTGCTGTATGAAACGCCTAAGTTGCGGCATCCTATGCCATTATTCAGATTGCAGGCTTTTTCGTAAAAGGTGTTAGCTTTGGTGTAATCCTGTCTTACACCTTTACCATCATTGTACGCATTTCCTAAGTTGACACACCCGCCGCCTTCGTTCAGGCTGCAGGCTTTTTCGAAATAGGCGTTAGCTTTGCGATAATCCTGTTTTACGCCTTTGCTATCTCTGTATAAAACGCCTAAATTGCGGCACCCGAGGCCGTTATTCAGGTTGCAGGCTTTTTCATAAAGGGTTTTAGCTTTGCTGTAATCCCGTTTTACGCCTTGACCGTCGTCGTATAAATTACCTAAGTTCAAGCACCCGCTGCCTTCGTTCATGTTGCAGGCTTTTTCGTAATAGGTTTTAGCTTTGCGGTAATCCTGTTTTACGCCTTGGCCTTCTTCGTGCATAAGGCCAGAATTGAAGCACCCCACGCTATTGTTCAGGAGACAGGCTTTTTCGTAATAGGTTGCAGCTTTGTGGTAATCCTGTTTTACGCCTTGACCGTTTTCGTATAAAACGCCTAAGTTCAAGCACCCGCCGCCATCGTTCATATTGCAAGCTTTTTCGTAATAGGTGATAGCTTTGCTGTAATTCTGTCTTACGCCTTTGCCTTCGTCGTAGTAAAGGCCAGAATTGAAGCACCCCACGCTATCGTTCAGGAGACAGGCTTTTTCGTAATAGGTTGCAGCTTTGCTGTAATCCTGTTTTACGCCCTGGCCTTTGGAATATCTGACACCCAAATAAAAACAGCTATCAGCGTCATTTGAATCACAGCCTTGTATAACCTTAAAGTACATATCCGGATAGTGGCCGGTTAAAATACCAACCCCCAGAAACCTTCCACCCCCAATATCTTGTGCATTTTCATG
>NZ_JBGVBR010000349.1:0-16837 GCF_045225735.1 Succinimonas sp.
AGATTGTCTAAGCTGTTTGTTAAAGAACTTCCTGCTCGTGCTGAGCAAGTGATGCGAATTTTATAGTTTTCTGATTTTCTGTCAACAAAAAATCAAAAAAAATGCAAAAATTTTCAAAAACGAAGCATTTTGGTTGTTTTTTGAACAAATTTTGACTGTTTTTCAGGTTTCAGCAGCAAAAATCCTCATGATTCCCCTCCAAATTGCCCTTATTTACAATTTCGGAGGTTCGTATTACCTTATTCAGACGGTTTGCCAGAATACGGTGCCCCAATCAGACAGCAGCGGGGCCGATTTTGACATTCGATACCGTCTTTTCCCCGTCTTTTTCATCGTAACGCAAGGAAACACGAATGAAAACAATTAACGCCGTGGGACTCAGATGTCCTGAGCCGCTGATGATTGTCAGAAGAGAACTCAGAAACATGCCCCCGGGCGAAGCAATAGCAATAACCGCTGATGATCCTTCTACCAAACGTGATTTCGACTTGCTCTGCCGCAATCTCGGATACGTTATGGAGGAGCATAAAACAGAGCCTAACGACAACAGAACTCTTTACTTCTTTGTTATCAAAAAGCCCTGATAAAGCGCTGGGATTGCTTTATTTCATCCCCTTTTTCTCCTTGTCATTCTAAAACGCGCGGCCTTTCCTGTGATATCTTTCAGTTTTCCTCCGTACGCATAAACTCATGTAACCATTAATTGCTGTTCGGAGCCTCCCCGCCGGCAAAATGCCTTAATCAAGCCTATAGTGCAAAATCAGGCAAACATGAGTAAAATAGGCATACTCAAACAGGAGCACCGTTTTTCACCGCTCCCGCAATCATTACCCTTTTCATTTAGATATTTGACTTTTACAAGATAAAAGCTTCCAAGGATCTTCAGATGTCCAACACATATGATATCAAGACGTTTCAGGGGTTAATCCTGACTCTTCAGGATTACTGGTCACGACAGGGCTGCATGCTTGCTCAGCCTTTCGACATGGAAGTCGGCGCCGGCACCTCTCATCCCATGACATTCCTAAAAGCCATCGGACCGGAACCGCATTTCTGCGCTTATGTACAGCCATCAAGAAGGCCCACTGACGGACGCTATGGCGAAAACCCCAACAGACTGCAGCGTTATTTTCAGTTTCAGGTTGTTCTGAAGCCGTCCCCTGACAATATTCAGGATCTCTATCTCGGTTCCCTCAGAGAACTTGGTTTTGATCCGGCTGTTCATGATATCCGGTTTGTCGAAGACAACTGGGAAAACCCCACTCTGGGAGCCTGGGGACTGGGATGGGAGGTCTGGCTTAACGGCATGGAGGTAACTCAGTTTACCTACTTCCAGCAAGTCGGCGGTCTCGCTTGTTCTCCGGTAACCGGCGAGGTTACCTACGGTCTGGAAAGACTTGCAATGTATATTCAGGGTGTTAACAATGTGTACGATCTTGTCTGGGCAAATACTCCGGCAGGTATCGTAACCTACGGGGATGTCTTCCATCAAAACGAGGTTGAACAGTCCACCTATAACTTTGAATATGCCGATGTTGATTTTCTCTTCGGCCTGTTTGACCGGAGCGCCCAGGAATGTCAGAACCTGCTGGATACCCAGAAGGTAAAGGCAGCGCTGCCTCTCCCCGCGTATGAAAGAATTCTGAGAGCTGCTCACGCATTCAATCTTCTTGATGCCAGACATGCCATTTCCGTTACCGAAAGACAGCGCTACATCCTGCGTATAAGAGAACTTTCAAAAGGCGTAGCCGAAGCTTATTACGCAGCGCGCGAATCTTTGGGATTCCCCATTTTGAATAAAGTAAACAAGGCATAAAAATGACTGCAAAAACATTATTAGTGGAAATTGGAACTGAAGAGCTGCCTCCCAAGGCTCTCGCAAAACTCGCTCTGTCCTTCAGAGATACTTTTGCAGCGCTTATAGACAATGCAAAAATTTCCCATGGGGATATTCTCTGGTATGCCACCCCCAGAAGACTGGCTGTAAAAATTCTCAGTCTGGACGAACAGCAGCCCGACACCCCGATTGAAAAAAAAGGCCCGTCCGTAAAGGCCGCCTTCAATCCGGACGGCACTCCGAACAATGTCGGACTGAAATGGGCTCAGGCCAACGGCATCAGCATTGATGAAGCCGAACGGGTTACCACGCCAAAGGGAGAATGGCTGGTATATCGCACTGTAGAACACGGGGCCAGCACCGTATCTCTTATTGCCCGTTTCACTCAGGAGGCTTTGGCCAAACTTCCGATTCCGAAGCTGATGCGCTGGGGATCCGGTGATGTGCTTTTTGTAAGACCTGTGCATACCCTGACCATGCTCTTCGGAAATGAAGTTATTCCGGGAGAAGTTCTGGGACTTAAGTCCGGCAGACTCATAAAGGGGCACCGCTACATGGGAACTCCGGAATTCGAATTGGCTACTGCGGATGAATACCCGGAAGTTCTCGAAACCAAGGGCATGGTAATTGCGGACTATAACCGCAGAAAGGAAATGATTACCGCAGCCATCAAGTCCGAAGCAGATAAAATTGGCGGCGTTGCCGACATGGATCCGGATCTTATTGATGAAGTAACTTCTCTGGTGGAGTACCCGGTTCTTCTTACAGCAAAGTTCGAAGAAAAATTTCTGGAGGTTCCTGCCGAAGCCCTGGTTCATACAATGAAGGGAGATCAGAAATATTTCCCGGTCTACAGAGACGGAAAGCTGCTTCCTAACTTCATTTTTATCAGCAACATCAAGTCTCAGCATCCGGAGCTTGTTATTGCCGGCAATGAGAGAGTCGTCAGACCCAGACTCTCCGATGCCGAGTTTTTCTTCAACACCGATAAGAAACAGACGCTTTTCTCCCGCTTTGAAAGTCTCAGATCTGTCACCTACCAAAAGCAGCTGGGTTCACTGGCGGACAAATCCGAAATTGTTGCCGGCATTGCCGAAAAGGTTGCTCAGATTATCGGCGCTGATACCGCATTGGCAAGAAGATCCGGCTTGCTGTCCAAATGCGATCTGGTCACCAGCATGGTCACCGAATTCACTGATACCCAGGGCATTATGGGAATGCACTACGCCCGCATTGACGGTGAACCCGAAGAAGTAGCTCAGGCTCTCAGCGATCAGTATCTGCCCAGATTCTCCGGGGACGCTCTTCCTGACAATCCGGTATCCCAGGCTCTCTCGATTGCTGAAAAGATTGCTACCCTCACCGGTATTTTCGGAGTAAACATGATTCCTAAGGGGGACAAGGATCCTTACGGATTAAGAAGAGCCTCCATCGGTCTCATCAGAATCGCCGTGGAGAAACAGCTTCATATCGACATCAGAGAACTGGCAGCATATGCCGCCGGACTCTATGGCAGCAAACTCGTAAACGCCAATACCGTGAATGATGTGGTTGATTATGTTCTGGCCAGATTCAAGGCCTTTTATCAGGATCTGGGGGTAAGCACAGACGTAATTCTGTCAGTGCTGTCCCGGGGCATCACCGATCTTCTGGATTTCGACAAGCGCATTAAGGCCGTTCAGGAATTCCGTACTATTCCTGAGGCTGCTTCGCTTTCCGAAGCCAACAAACGGGTGGGAAACATTCTGTCCAAAGCCTCCGACATCTCTGCATTCCGGGCTGAACTTATGACGAGTCAGGAAGAAAAAGCCCTGTCAGCAGCAATTGCTGCCGTGGCTGCCGACGTTAATGCTCTCTTTGACAGAGGTGACTACAAGGAAGCTCTCACTCATCTGGCGCAGCTCAAAAAACCGGTGGATGACTTCTTTGATAAAGTGATGGTCAACGATGAGAACCCGGATATTCGGAATAACCGCCTGGCGCTTCTTAAGGAACTGAGCAGTCTTTTCACTCATGTAGCGGATATTTCGCTGCTGCAGAAATAATTTTCGGAATATACCTCTGCAAATAGGAGAAGCCACGCTGTGATGAACGGCGTGGCTTTTTTAACGGATCATCAAATAATGAGGCCGATAATGATGCCTGCTATGCTTTGCTAGATTGAAAAATCTTCGCCCAGATAGACCTTTTTAACCAGTTCATTGCTCAGTACCTCATCAGGGCTGCCGTAGGCGATCATCTTTCCCTGATTCACGATATAGGCTCTTTCGCAGACATCCAGAGTTTCCCGCACATTGTGATCGGTAATTAAAACGCCAATTCCTCTTTCTCTGAGCTGTTTGATAATGCCCTTGATTTCCCCCACGGAAATAGGATCCACTCCGGCGAAGGGTTCATCCAGCAAAATAAAGCGCGGATCCGATGCCAAAGCCCGGGCAATTTCCACACGCCGTCTTTCGCCGCCGGAAAGACTCATGCCCAGACTGTCCCGAATGTGTTCAATTCTGAATTCCGAGAGCAGATCCTTCAGGCGTTTTCTTCTTTCGTCTCTGGTTTTTACGTTTTTATTAAGCTCCAGAGCTCCGATGATATTCTCTCTTACGGTGAGCTTTCTCCAGATGCTGGCCTCCTGCGGCAGGTACCCCAGTCCGGCCAATGCTCTTTTGTCCATGGGCTTGTGAGTGATTTCGGTATCGTCAATAAAAACCTGTCCTCCATCAACCTTGATGATGCCTACGATCATGTAAAAGGAGGTGGTTTTTCCGGCGCCGTTTGGCCCCAGAAGTCCGACGATTTCTCCGCTGTTAACGTTTAAACTGACATCATTGACAACGACACGAGCCTTAAACTGTTTAAACAAATGTTCTGCTTTCAGAGTAGACATGAATAAAAACCCATTACTAAATCAATCACCGCCTGAGGGATGTTTTCAAAAGATACCGCTGCCTTTTCCGGCCGGATCTCCGATCCCTGCTTTGCATAACAAAAACGGCGAAACAAAAATGCTCTATTTGTTACTCTTAGCCGCATCGATCTGCTTTTTCAGCTGATCCGGGATAAAAACAGTAGTAACCCGGCCGCCGGAAGATTCGTTGCCCTTGGCTTCCATAACCTCTTTTTTCACATTATAGGAAATGGTATCACTGGAAAGCTTGGAATTTTCCTGACTGATAAAAGCATGCCCCGAAAGAGTAATGTCCTGAGTCTTGACATTGTATGAAATGGTTTTGGCCTCAGCATGAATAGGCTTGCCGTTATCCATAATCTGATCGAAGGTGGCGGAATTTCCATAGGCGGTTACCTTGTCCACCTCCCCGCTGGGCAGTCTGGTAACTACCACTTTATCGGCCATGATTTTTATAGTCCCCTGAGTAATGACTACATGATCCATGAAGGTAACGCGGTTTTCCGCCAACTCTGCTATCTGACGATCGGAATTAACGCTTATGGGTTCCCTGAAATCAGACTGCTTTGAAAAGGCGCTGGCAGAAATCACCAGAGCAATACTACCTGTTAACAGTGCCTGTATAAGTCGCATGGCAATTCTCCATCAGTTCAAAATATTTGGTATCCAGATTTCCGTTAAGACCTTTGCAGCTATTGGAAAAATCCTTGCCGTTTATATAAACCATCTCCGGGGTTCTCACCTCATTGGTGGTGAAGTCCAGCTCCAAATAGTCGGATTCAATGCTGCTTATAAAAGCCTCGGTGCTGTAATTCTGGGCCTTGACATTATTTCTCAGATTAATGCTGTCCTTGCTGTTAAAGCTCCCGCTGTCAGCCTTTATGTGCCAGTAATCACTGTCCTGAAGGTTTCCGGCGTTATTTAAAACCATTTTCGATGAGGGATCTCTGGCAGGATAATAGGTCAGCGAGGGATATGTCATCTCAATCAGATCGGCGCTGATATAAGTTTCCGCATGATCCGCATGAATGATTTCATAAAGATAGCCCAACTGATTGTATCTGTATGTTGTTAAATTGGTGGCGATGAAATTCGGCTGAGCTTCAGCTCTTTCCGGATCCTGAACATCCTTCTGCGCCGAATACCAGTGGTAGCAAAAGAATGAAAACAGCGTCAGCACCAGCAGACAAACGTACTTCATCATACCGAGGCCGCTCCCGGTACCAGGAGACTGCCCCGGGCCTGCAGAATAAGATCGCAGACCTCCCTGACAGCTCCGGCTCCGCCATTCTTGAGACATACATAATCCGCGGCAGCCTGAGCCAGCGGATGACCATCTCCCGGACAAAACGCCACCGCGGCCTTATTCATGACCGGGATATCAGGAACATCATCCCCGATATAGGCAGAAGACTCCGGAGATACCCCATGCTCCTTCAGCATTTTTTCCATTTCGGGGATCTTGTCTCGCACTCCCTGAGCCAGACAGGAAATCCCCAGTTCCCCGGCCCGGCGTTCCAGAAGAGATGAGCTTCGGCCGGTAATTATGCCGACGAGGACTCCGGATTTTCCGAGAGCCACAAGACCATAACCGTCCTTGGCATTGAAGGCCTTAATCTCATCGCCGCTGTTTGTCAGATAAACGCTTCCGTCGGAAAGCACCCCGTCCACGTCGCAAAACAGAAATTCTATTTTTGAGAGCTTATCATATAAGACATCCGAAACAGGACGGTACAGAGTTGGATGCATTACATAACTCCCTTGTTCAGCAGATCGTGAATATTAAAGGCGCCCAGCGGCCGGTTGTCATCATCTGCCACCACCAGAGAATTAACCTTTCTGGCATGAATAATCCGCACAGTTTCCGCCGCCAGGGTATCCTTTTTTACCGTCAGGCATCCCTTCTTGATGATCTTGCGGAGCGGAGTGGTAACATCCAGCATTTTTTCAAAGGCTCTTCTCAAATCGCCGTCGGTGAAGATGCCGTAAATAGTGCCGTCTTCCTTGATGACCACCACCATGCCAAGTCCCTTGGAGGTCATCTCAAAAATGGCATCCTTGATGGTGCTGTCTATATAAACGACCGGGCATTCATCCCCGGAATGCATAACATCGGCGCAGGTGGTAAGAAGCTTTCGCCCCAGAGTGCCGCCAGGATGACTGAGAGCAAAATCCCGGGCCGTAAAGCCCCGGGCCTCCAAAAGTGCCACTGCCAGTGCATCCCCCAGCACCAAAGTGCTGGTAGTGCTGGAGGTGGGCACCAGATTCAGCGGACAAGCCTCGCGTTCCACATGAAAGCTCAGGTGCACTGTGGCATACCGGGCCAGAGAACTGTCCGGATTTCCGCTCATGCCAATGATAACAATGCCCCGGCGTTTGAGGATCGGAAGGATATCGATAACCTCGCCGCTTTCACCGGAATTTGAAATGGCGATGACCATATCATCGCTTTCGATCATGCCCAGATCGCCGTGACTGGCTTCGCCGGGATGAACAAAAAACGACGGTGTTCCGGTGCTGGCAAGAGTAGCGGCAATCTTGGAACCGATATGTCCGGATTTCCCCATTCCCATGACAACAATCTTTCCGCGGCATCCCAAAATCAGCTTGCAGGCTTCTGCAAAGCTGTGATCGATTTCCGCGCGAAGCTGATTCAGTCCCGCAACCTCATCATCGATGACTCTGCGGGCAATATCCTCAAAAATTAAAGCTCCGGTAGCCAAAATGCATCTCCTTTTTAACCTGCTGGGATTTCAGCATCAGACGCTGATATGCATTATCTCTGAAAAACTCCGTCTCCGTATTTTACCTTAAAAAACGTCATTAAACAGACCTCGCCGCCATAGCTCCGCTAAAAAAGCCAGGGAGCTGCCATCAGGCCTCCGGAAAATCACGCCGTTCTGTCTCAGAGAGATCGCAAATGTGTCAGACAAAAACAGAGTTAAGTTCACATATTTTAACGCCGCAAAGGGGACGATTAAGTGCTATGGCTTTGTGATAGTCTAAAATAAGAGAACGGAATTGCAGAGGGCTGCGTTCTGTAGCTGATTATTTTGTTATTCCCTCCAGCCGTACACAATAACAACAATAATCCCCCGGGCGGGTGGCAGTTTCTTTCCTGAACGGCAAAAATCGTTTTATTTTCTGTATTTTTCACAGTAAACAGCTGCCATAATCCCGAAGTTTATGTATTGAGGAATTTCCCTATGTCCCTAGATGTCATTGTTTGCGATGATTCAAGTTTCGCGCGCAAACAGCTCATCAGAACTCTGCCGAAGTCTCTGGTTAACAATCTCTACCAGGCCGGAAACGGACTGGAGGCTATGGAGTATCTGAGAGAACATAAAGGAGAACTCCTGTTTCTTGATCTTACCATGCCGGGGATGGACGGTTATCAGGTTCTGGAAGCCATAAAAAACGAACGCATCAACATTATGACCATAGTGGTCAGCGCGGACATCCAGCCTGAGGCCAGAAAAATCATCCTGAGCTACGAAAACGTGCTCGAATTCATCCCCAAACCGCTGGATAAGGACAAGCTGCTTACCCTGCTGACAAACTACGGTCTTATGGATCCCAACGATACCGAAACCGTGCAAATCGTGGAAACCGATGAAGAAAAGAAGGACAAAAACGGCATCTTTGATTCTCTCCGGGAAAAACTCAATATTGCAGCAGGCGTAACAGCCAGCAGAATGGCGGAAATTCTTAATCTGTTCATCACCATGCCCGTTCCTGACGTAAAGCTCAAGAAGGGACTGGAGGTTACCCGGGACATCATCCACTGGCTGAATCTGCGGGATAACGATAATCAGAAAAACAACATAATTGTCAGCCAGGGTTTTGTGGGCGAAGGAGTTCTCGGTGAAAATCTGCTCTATTTTTCTCCGGAGGATATGAACAACTACGCTCATCTGGTGTGCGATACCAAAACCACCTACGAGGAAAGAGTAGGCATCATGATCGACCTTGCCGGACTGATCTCAGGAACTTTGGTAAGGGTGCTGGCCACGCAGTTCAACACGGTAATCAGAACCACTCATCCCGCTCTGGTGCCGAATATTCTCATTGATGAATCCTTTCTCCGGGGAGAAGCGCCTGAAAAAAGCGAATCCGGCGATGACAGCCATGAAAAGCCCGAGGAGCCCTTCATGCCCTACAATATGGCATCAGAGGCGCACAAAGACGGTAACATTCTGTCCGTGGAATTTAATTTCAATGTAAAAGGCCAGGGAATGTCCGTACGACTTGATATGCTGTTTACTAATTCAACCATGCAGAAGGTTATACAGCTCATGGAGTTTTCAGAATGACCGACACCAGCGCAGATATTTCAGAACTCAGGGAAATTCATCGTTTTCTTTCCATCATTCAGGACATCAATGTTGGTGTAATCGTAGTTGATACAAATTACATAGTAAGGGTATGGAACAGCTTCATGGAGGTAAACAGCGGAATTCTGGGCATCAAAATCAACGGCAAATGCCTGTTTGATGTATTCCCGGAAATTCGCAAATCCTGGCTTTATGACAAGATTACCGAGGCCACCACCCTGAACACGCCGGTATTCAATTCCTGGCGCCAGCACAAGGAGATTTTTCATTTCCCAAATAACCGTCCCTTTACCGGACGCACCATGGAAATGAGGCAGAACTTCACCATCATTCCTCTCAGCAATCTTGACGGCAAAATTGATGAAGTGCTGATAATGATTTACGACGTGACTGATGAAGCCTGCGCCGAAATCAATCTGGAAAAGGCTAACAGCCAGCTCCTTAAGTCGTCCATTACCGACGGACTTACCGGACTTTATAACAGAAAGCACTGGGAAAACTGTCTCTCTGAAGCCTACGATCTCTTCCGGCGCAACAAGGAGCCGGTAACGCTGCTGATGTTCGACATCGATCATTTCAAAAGCATTAACGATACCTATGGACATCAGGCCGGAGACACGGTGCTCAAAAGACTGTCCCAGGTTGTCAAAAAGCAGATCCGCAATACCGATGTGGCCGGTCGTTACGGCGGCGAGGAGTTCACCATTATCCTCCGGGATGCCAACAGAGAATCTTCATTCTACGTGGCGGAAAGGCTGCGTCATGCCATAGAATCCCAGGTGGTGGAATATAACAATCCCAAAGCGGGCGGCATTCAGGTTATCCGCTTCACCATCAGCATCGGTGTATGCACTCTCTCTATCCCGGCCATGCCGAATTACGGGGACTGGCTGAAAAAGGCTGATAATGCTCTGTATTTCTCCAAGGAGCATGGCAGAAACAGAACCACGGAATACGGCCTGAACGATACCGAAGAGACCATGAACATTGAAATTCAGAGACCGGTGATAAAAAAGAGAGACAATTAGTCAAGTCCGGAAGTTTTTCAGGTTCTCTGTCTTAAGCCCTCTGTCATCATAAAACAGGGGGCTTTTTCAGCTGCACCGGGTATGCCTGCCTTGCGCTGGATTCCGGACTGTTCAGCAAAAAAAGGCAATAAAAAAGCGTCCGGATCCGCAATAAATCCGAACGCCTGTCTGGTATTTAAGTTAAGGCTTTAACCCTTTACTTTGTACCGAAGGTAATACGCTTCATATCAGTCATATAGCCGCGGAGCTTGCGTCCTACAACTTCAATAGGATGATTTCTCAGCTCTTCATTAACCTTTATGAGAGTTTCATTATCAACGGTAGTGTCGGAGGAAGAAAGCCCCTTGCCCAGATCCTCAAGAGTTACCTTCTTCATGAAGTCCTTGAGCATCGGAACAGCCTTGTTGGTAAACAGGTAGTTGCCATATTCGGCAGTGTCGGAAATTACCACGTTCATCTCATAGAGACGGTTACGGCCAATGCAGTTTGCAATCAGCGGCAGCTCATGGAGAGATTCATAGTAAGCGGATTCCGGATAAATACCTGCATGAGTCATGGTTTCAAAGGCCAGCTCGCAGCCTGCCTTGATGGTGGCAACCATGAAGATTCCCTTGTCAAAGTATTCCTGCTCGCTGATTTCAGTATCGCACTCAGGAGCCTTTTCAAAGCCATGCTTGCCAAACTCTTCGCGCCAGGCGAACAGATCCTTGTCGCCGGCAGCCCAGTCCTGCATCATGGTTTCAGAGAATACTCCGCTGTCGATGTCATCCATGTGCTTCTGATAAAGGGGACGGAGAATATCCTTGATCTCAGCAGCCATTTCAAAGGCGCGGATCTTTGCCGGATTTGAAAGACGATCCAGCATATTGGTGATACCGCCGAACTTCAAAGCCTCTCCGACAGTCTCCCATCCATAGCGCAGCAGCTTGCAGGCATAAGCCGGATCCATGCCCAGCTCTACCATGCGGTCAAAGCCCAGCATGGTTGCGGTCTGCAGCATGCCGCAGAGAATGGTCTGCTCGCCCATAAGGTCTGACTTAACCTCGGCAACGAAGGATGATTCAAGGCAGCCTGCCTTGTGAGCTCCGGTGGCGGCAGCCCAGGCCTTGGCAATATCCCAGCCTTTCTTCTCCGGATCATTTTCAGGATGAACGGCAAGCAGTGTCGGAACGCCAAAGCCGCGCTGATATTCATGACGCACCTCGGTACCAGGGCACTTAGGGGCTACCATAACCACGGTAATATCCTTGCGGATCTCCTCGCCCAGTTCAACAATGTTGAAGCCATGAGAATAGCCAAGAGCAGCGCCCTTCTTCATCAGAGGCATTACAGCCTGAACCACAGGATGGTGCTGCTTATCAGGAGTAAGATTAACAACAAGATCGGCCTCGGGAATAAGCTCTTCATAGGTACCAACACGGAATCCGTTCTCAGTGGCGCGCTGATAGGACTTGCGCTTTTCCTTGATGGCTTCGGCGCGAAGAGCGTAAGAAACGTCAAGACCGGAATCGCGCATATTCAGACCCTGATTAAGACCCTGAGCACCGCAACCTACAATTACAACCTTCTTTCCCTTCAGAAAATCACAGCCGCTCTGGAATTCAGAACGATTCATAAAACGGCAGCAGCCAAGCTGACCAAGCTTCTCACGGAGAGAAAGGGTATTAAAATAATTTGCCATAACAGCCTCGAAAATCAGTTATTTTGAAAAGCGAGTACATTATAACCATCATCCCCCCCGGCTTAAAGCGATAAAGCAATAAATCCGTCAAAACTTAGCATCGTAACCACCCTGAAAAACAATAAAAAGCAGGGTGCGCCGGCTGCCCCCGCCGCCAGAATAAAAAATACGGTCCCTCGCGCTGCTGTCCCAGCTTTTCCGTTGCTTTTCAGGAAATGAGATCTCTGACGGACAGTCGCATGTCATCGGGCTCCGGAGGTCTCCGCATGGCTATTACTCTTTATTCCGCTATCGTGTAAAATATCCTTTGGAGATCATGCAGGCTTAAGCCTCTGCATTCACCTTATAGCAGGAATTTTATTCATGAAAAACGTAAATCCAACTCAAACCAATGCCTGGAAGGAACTTGAAAAGCATTTTTCTGAAAACAGAAACATGACCATCAAGGATCTCTTCAAGGCTGATCCGAACCGCTTCAATAACTTCTCTCTCAAATTCAACGATGATTTTCTGGTGGATTTTTCCAAAAATCGCATTACCGAAGATACTCTGAGCCTTCTTATCAAACTTGCTGAAGAGACTGACCTCAAAAACGCCATTGAAGCCATGTTTACCGGCGAAAAAATCAATGTTACCGAAGATCGCGCCGTTCTTCACACCGCTCTCCGCAACCAGTCGGATTCTCCGGTTCTGGTGGACGGCCAGGATGTCATGCCCGA
This sequence comes from Succinimonas sp., assembly GCF_045225735.1. Classification (NCBI taxonomy): domain Bacteria; kingdom Pseudomonadati; phylum Pseudomonadota; class Gammaproteobacteria; order Aeromonadales; family Succinivibrionaceae; genus Succinimonas; species Succinimonas sp. The sequence goes on from NZ_JBGVBR010000349.1 coordinate 12,505, forward strand.
GGTACGGAAGGGGCTGGCCAAAATCAAGGCCTTTACTGAAAAGGTTATTTCCGGAGAATGGAAGGGATATACCGGCAAGGCTATTACCGATGTGGTAAATATCGGCATCGGCGGCTCCGATCTGGGCCCTTGCATGATTACCATGGCTCTCACCCCGTATCACAACCATCTCAAATCCCATTTTGTTTCCAATGTTGACGGCACTCATATTGCGGAAACCCTGAAGGAATGCAATCCGGAAACCACCCTGTTCCTGGTGGCCTCCAAAACCTTCACTACCCAGGAAACCATGACTAATGCCCATACTGCAAGAGACTGGTTCCTGAAGGCCGCCGGAGACAAGAAGCATGTTGCCAAGCACTTTGCAGCTCTGTCCACTAATGCCAAGGCCGTCAGCGAATTTGGCATCGATACTGACAACATGTTTGAATTCTGGGACTGGGTCGGCGGACGCTACTCTTCATGGTCCGCTATCGGAACCTCCATTGCCCTGGCTGTTGGCTTTGACAATTTTGAAAAGCTGCTTAAGGGCGCTTATGAAATGGATGAGCATTTCAGAAAGCTTCCCTTCAGACAGAACATTCCGGTAATTCTGGCTCTCATTGGCATCTGGTACAACAATTTCTATAAGTTTGCTTCTGAAGCAATTCTGCCCTATGACCAGTATCTGGCCCGTTTCCCCGCTTATTTCCAGCAGGGCAACATGGAGTCAAACGGCAAGTATGCAGACAGAAACGGCCAGCCCGTAACTTATGAAACCGGCCCCATTATCTGGGGCGAACCAGGCACCAACGGACAGCATGCTTTCTACCAGCTGATACATCAGGGCACCAAAATAATTCCTGCTGATTTTATTGCTCCGGCCATCAGCCATAATCCTATCGGGGATCATCATGCAAAGCTTCTCTCCAACTTCTTTGCGCAGACCGAAGCTCTGGCCTTTGGCAAAACAAAAGAAGCGGTAATTCAGGAATTCGAGGCCAAGGGAACTCCCAAAGACAAGTACGAGCCTCTCATTCCCTTCAAGGTTTTCGAGGGGAACCGGCCGACAAACTCCATTCTGGTGAAGGAAATCACTCCGGAAACTCTGGGGGCTCTCATCGCCATGTATGAGCACAAGATTTTCGTGCAGGGCGTAATTCTTAACATCTTCTCCTTTGACCAGTGGGGTGTGGAACTGGGCAAGCAGCTTGCCGGAAAGATCCTTCCCGAGCTCCAGAACACTGAAGAAGTCTCCTCTCACGATTCCTCCACCAACGGACTTATTAACTTCTTTAAGGCTGTAAGGAAGTAGTCTGTTTCTGACTCAGCATCTGACTGTTTCTGGCAATCAGATGAGTTTTCATAAAAGCCGAATACACAATTCGGCTTTTTTTATCCCTCCGAGAGCCTCCGGGGCTCAGTGCTATATATAATAGAAACAAAGATTGTTTGTTACCTTGTGTCCGCTGTCAGTTTCCCGCCGGCAGCGCTTAAAGATAACAAACAAATATAAAGCAGCTTTCATTACCGGAGACGCAAGCCATGACTAATACCGGAATTCATATAAATTCTGCCGGAGAAATTTCATACCGCATCTTTGCCCCCTATGCTCATTCGCTTGCCGTGAAATGTCTGGATAACGGCAAATGCTATCCTCTGGATCGTGACGATTCCGGGTACTTCACCGGAATACTGCCGGATTTCCGGGAAGGCTTCCGTTACCTTTTAGTGAAAAACGGCTCCGAGACATTTCCGGATCCGGCCTCCCGCTATCAGCCCGAAGGCTCTCACGGCCCTTCTCAGGCAATTTTTCCGATACGCCAGCCGGCCTCCTCATGGCAGGGAACCGATGCTGCCGATGCCATCATCTATGAGCTTCATCTCGGAACCTTTACCCCGGAGGGTACCCTCCGGGGAGCTCTCAAAAAACTTCCTTATCTCAGGGATCTGGGCATCAATGTCATTGAACTTATGCCGCTTTCTGATTACCCGGGAAAGCGCAACTGGGGCTATGACGGCACTTATCCCTTCGCTCTCAGCAGAAACTACGGCAGCTATGACGATCTTCATGATTTCATTGCCAAAGCCCACGATAATGGCATTGCGGTTATTCTTGACGTTGTCTTCAACCATTTCGGCCCGGAAGGCAATTACTCGGAAAAGCTGGCTCCCTTTACCAAGAAAGCCCCTACGCCATGGGGGGCCCAGATAAACTTTGACGGCCATAGCTCCTCCGGCATTCGCAGCTTTTTTCTGGACTGCGTCCGGCACTGGCTGGAGGATACGGGACTGGATGGTTTCAGAATGGATGCCGTGAGCGTTATTTATGATGAAACCGTACCTCATATTCTCCGTGAAATCACAGATCTCGCCAGAAGCATCGGGACTGCTCAGAATCGCAAAATCATCATGATTGCCGAACATCTCCGCAACGAAAGCTCGGTAACAGCGGAAAACGGCTACGCCTACGATGCCCAGTGGTGCGATGATCTCAACTATGCTGTTTACAGCTGGCTTTATCCGCAGAGCTTCAGACACTACCGTGATTTCGGGAGGTTCGAGGACATAGTTCTGGCTTTGAAGGAAGGCTTTTGTTACAACGGCACCCGCTACAACTCCGTTTTTGATAACTTCATGGGGGTAACCGGTCAAAACGTGCCGCCGGAACGGTTAATAATGCACATCCAGGATCATGATCAGGTGGGAAACCGTCCTGAGGGCGGACGCATTGTTACGGTTATGGGGCTTAAAAGAGCTTTGCTGGCAGCTCTGACCCTTTTTGCTTCTCCTTATGTCCCGATGCTGTTTATGGGAGAGGAATACGGTGAAAAATCGCCATTTCTGTTTTTTGAAGACTTTGGCGATGCCGGCCTGATAGAGGCTGTTAAGAAGGGAAGAAGAAAAGAATTCTCCTTTATTCAGGGCTTTGAACCGGAGGATCCGCATCAGGAAAGCTCCTTTTTAAAAAGCAAGCTTAAGTGGTATCCGGAAGACAGCGAGCCCGAAATCAATGTACCGGCCCGTAAGACGCTCCGCTTTTACCAGGAGCTTATCAGACTTAAAAAATCCGATATCATCGGTTCTCATGACCGTAAAAAATGTCAGGTGGCGGACTATCCCAAAACAGGAATAATCACCATTACCGGAGATCGCTCCATAACGCTGTTAAATTTCGGCGGAGGCCCGGCAGAGGCAGAAGACTATGGCATTAGCAAACAATCCCGTCTCATTTTGACTACCGATACTGAAAAGACTGCGCAAACAGATCCTTTCATTATTCCCGGATATGCAGGAGCCGTGTACGAAATCTGAGGGGCTGGTATCCCTCAATAAAAAAAATCCCCGGAAGAGCAAAACCTCCGGGGGCAGTTTGCGAAACCAAGCACCGAGCATTACTTTTTCAGTTCCAGAGCTTTTTGACGCCATGTCTCGGACAAACGGATATTCTTTCTGACTCCGGTACCGATGCGGTACATTTCAACCAGCTTTTCGCACGCATCAGGATAGTCAAGTCCGGCTGCCTTCTGGTAATAACCGAAAGCGCGCGCCGGGTTCTTTTTTACCCCCTGTCCTTTTTCATGCATTACTCCCAGCATATAAACAGCTCTGGCATTTTGCTGCGCTGCGGCAAGCTCATACCAAATAATGGCATATTCATAATGAACATCAGTAATAGTACCGTTATAGTAAGCATCGCCCAATTTCATTTCTGCATCAACATTATTGAGTCCCGCGGATTTCCGATACCATTCCAAAGCCTTGGCGGCATCCTGAGGAACTCCGGCTCCGGTCTCAGAAAGAAGTCCCAGATCCAGCATAGCCACAGAATCTCCTCCTTCCTGAGCTCGATTAAGCCAAAACAAACCTCTGGCATAATCCTGAGAAACGCCCTTGCCTGAAACAAAAAGAGCTCCTAAATTCGTTTCCGCGCGGTGATTTCCTTTTTTAGCCGCCAGCAAATACCATGAAGAAGCTTTCAGTTCATCCTTCTTCACATTATCTCCCTGTTCATAACGGAGTCCGAGATAATAAGCTTCTTCCGGATTGTTTAACGCCTTTTTGCAGACTTTTTCAGCCACTCCGTCAGCGACGCAGTCTTTTAAGATGACAGCAGTGTCCATAATCGGAAGAGAAACATCTTCATCTGACTGGGCATTCAAATTACATCCGGAAATACATAGCAGCGCAGCAGCAATGCCTAACCTTGTTATGAATATCGAATGTGAACGCATAAAAGCCTCAAAAAAATATATACCTAAAACAGAAAACGGGATATCAGATGATACCCCGTTTTGTATAAGTGGCGGAACGGACGGGGCTCGAACCCGTGACCTCCTGCGTGACAGGCAGG
>NZ_JBGVBR010000350.1:0-3319 GCF_045225735.1 Succinimonas sp.
ATTGATTCCGGAGGCGTTAACCCCTATCTTCTGAACACCTTGGGCGTTTTCTGCACCCATCCGGTTCTGGGCCGCTGGTCGCTTTCCTGGCGTTATGCGCTTTCGGATCACGAGGGCTACCGGGGTTACCGGAGCCGGGTGTCCGGCACGGGGTCAAAACGCCTCACGGACAATCTCTGGCTGGAGCTTTCCGGAAATTACTACCGGCTTTCTGACAATGACAGAAGAGACAAGGGGCGGCTGGGATCCCGAAGGGAGCTTCTGGAGCTTTCGGGAGGAGTAGCTCTGCGGTTTTAATCCGGGAAAGAGCTTCTTCTTTTGCAAATCCCCGGCAGCGACGAATACTCCGCTCCCGAAGCAGTAAAGATTCCGCACGAGGGGAAGAAGGCGCTTCCCGTTTTCCGAATCATCGGGAATTCCGGGAAATCACGGGAATTGCTAAGAAATGTCAGGAAATCCGGGCAGTGCCTTCTGTTATGCTCCCGAGGGACATGTTTTTAAGCGCTTAAGGGAAAGCCTGACTTTTTCGGAGAGACCGGAGGCGGGAGGCCGGACTTCAGCGGCGGGGAGGAAGCCCGGAGGAGAAAATGCCGGAATTCCGGAAGCCTCAAAAAGTCAGGTCTGCAGTGAGCCGCCTTAATGATGAGCTGTGCTGTATAATAACTGATGCACGGCTGTTGACATAACAGAGGCACAGATGGGCAGGGTAATGATGCACAAAACCCCGGTAAAAGCATCTGCCACCGCGTTCGAGCCGCTTCCCTGAGGGGCGGGTTTTTCAGGAACTCTGGTAAGGTAAAGCCGGCAGTTTTCCCTGATGTCTGCCGCGCCCGCCGCTGCGCTGGAGTCCTGATGCGGCGTCATGGCGGGAACCGGACAGTGTATTTTGGTCATGTCTAATTCCGGAAGCTCCCTGAGATTTGCAGCGCCGGCAAACATACCCGCCATACTCTGCGCCTCCGCGGTGTCAAGCGCCGGCACCTCAGAGACGGAGCTTCCCCGGAACATTTCTGCAAAGTCTCTGACTCGGGAGGTATTGTAGGCCGGTACGGTTCTGAGATTCCGGGTGCTTTTGAACATGCTCTTCATATCGGTGACTTCGGAGGTATCAAGGTACGGCGCGGCAACCCCGGAGGAGAAGGAGGCTTCTTCAAACATGCTGATGACTGAAGAAGGGCGGGTTTCCGGGGTAAAGCTGATTTCCCGGCTGATCGTTGCCTTGCGGAACATCTTATCCAGCCTGGCGGCGGCAGGGGCGTCAATGTTCAGGGGAGCATTAATTACCGCCCCCGCGAACATGCCGGTGAGATTCTCCGCTTTTCTGATATCCAGATCCGGGGAGACATTGATAACCGCATCGCTGAAAAAATGGGTGAGATCCTGGTTTTCGGAAACAACTTTGATTTTGCGGTTGATGACGCTCCCCTGAAACATTCTCCCCATGTATGTGACCTCCCTGACCGCAAAACCCGGGAGCGGCGTTTCGATAACGCTTTTGACGAACATCCCCGTCATGACTCTGACCCGGGAGGTGTCCATTTGCGGTAAGGGGGCTGCAATTCTTGCTCCGGCAAACATCCTTTCCATGCTGACGATCCGGGAGGTGTCCAGAGCTTTGGGGAGAGACTTCAGGGTACATCCCTCAAATAGCCCGTAAAGAGAGGTAACCTCAGGAGCGAACTCTATGGCAAAGTCTATCCTCTTGGTAACTCCGCAGATCCGCTGAAAGGGCGAATGATGCGCCTCCGAACTGTCAAGATTGTAGGCGATGACGAGCTTTTTCAGGGTTCCCTTTTCAACGGAGCGGAGGAGCTCATTATCTGCGTCATTGATGCTGTGAAGCGTCTTTTGGGAAACGGTCCCCTGGGCCGCGTTTTCCATACGTGCGGCTTTTTCGTAATCCACCATGAATATCCGGTCATTGGGGTACTTCCAGGCATTCCCGGAGATCCTGTCTGCGGAGGTTTGGGTCTTTGCTACCAAACTCCGGGGATCCGGAGGATTTACGGCAGGAGATGAACCGTTATTTTCTGAGGCGTCATATTCAAAGGCGCTTGGCTTTTTATCGGAATGAGCGGAGACAGAACAGGAGGAGACCGCCGTCAGCATGAGACCGGACAGGACAGTCAGGGCGAGTTTCTTAACAAGAGGTTTCTTTGTGGCGGATGAGGTAATTGTCATATTCGGTAATCCCTGAAACGTAGTTCCTTAAATGCCGGGTTAACTGCCCCGGCAGAGCTTTGACGCCAGTATCTCCTGAATGCCCGGGAGAAAAAACCGGGGAAAGCGCAGAAGAGCGTAATGCGGTCAATGAGCATAATGATTGAGATCGTTCGCTACGGTGGAAACCAGCGGCGCGGCAGTGGTCGATCCCAGAACGCACAGCGGCAGGAGGAGCGCGCAGGGAAGGAATAACAGAATAATCGATCCCGTGGAACTTTCCTGTTTGATGTTTTCTCCTTCCTTTGGCATTTCGGTGAGGAGCTTCCGGCAGCTTTCCTTTTTGCTGTCTCCTGAGCCTTCAGTTCCGCTGTCCTCGGACTGAGCGGTTTCTTCCCCGCATTTTACCCCGCTGAGATCAAAATCCGGAAGTTCCCTGATGTTCGGGGCTCCGGCCAGCATCGCCTCCATGTCGGAAGCCTGGGAGGTGTTAAAGGGCGGTATCTCCTTAACGCTGCTTTCCCGGAACATTTCTGAAAAGTCTCTGACCCTGGAGGTGTCGTAAAGAGGAACTCTTTCCAGATCCGCGGTATTCCGGAACATGGCCTGCATGCTGGTAACCCGCGAGGTATTAAGATTCGGTGCTTCCCGGGACATAAAGCTTGCCCCCGCGAACATGGCAGTCATTTTAACGGCATTTCCGGTATCTATTTCCGGGAACGGGGTCTTTATCTCAGCCTGAGCGAACATCCGGCTCATATCGGTGATCCGGGAGGTATCCAGGTTTTTGGGAAGAGAGCTAAGCCGGCATCCTTCAAAAAGGCCGTAGAGAGAGGTAACCTCCCTGGCAAACACAATGCCAAAATCCATGCGGTCGGTTACCTGGCAGATCCGGGCAAAGGGGGAGCGCTTTTCCGGCTCGGGGCCGAGGTCATAGGCAATTACCAGCTTTTTAAGGGTATGCTTTTCGATGGAGTAGAGGAGATCCTTTCCGGTGTCGTTAAAGCCGGTGAGCGTTTTTTCGGAAAGGGCGGCCGGAAGATTCCCCTCCCGGATCTCCCTGAAGTAGCTCAGCATAAAGTCCGTTTCGGAGGCTTTCATGTCCTCCGGGGCTTCATGGTCAGATTTGCTCTGAGAGCCGCCTGCGGTATCGTATTGA
>NZ_JBGVBR010000351.1:0-3778 GCF_045225735.1 Succinimonas sp.
TTTTGCTTCAGCCCTTATACAACAAGGTTCAGCCGATAAACAGCTCCTGGCAAAGCCCCCGGGAGAGGTTCAGCGAACAGATGACAGCATTTGCTCAACGCTGATCCTGTTTTTCAGAGCTTTCAGCGAGTTCTTCAGATTTGAGCACTCGGATTTGGCCCTCGCAAGACTCTCCTCGCTCTTGCTGTACTTCGCGGAGAGTTCGTTGTACTCATGGCATTTCTGCCGGAAATCGTCCTCCGTCTGCTTTATCTGTTCCCTCAGGAAGTCAGCCGCAGCTGTGGCCTCGCACAGGGCTTGCAGATCCCTGCCGGTTACCAGGGCCTGGCAGCAGTTGATATAGCAGCAGAGACATTTCAGAGCGGTGTAGGTGTCCCATTCGTAATAAGCCGCCAGTTCGGAGATTATCTCCGGGGTCAGGTTTCCCTGGTTTTCAAGAACCTTGTTAAACACAGCCCTGATCTGCGACGGGTTCAGGTATCCGATGTTTTCTGTCATTACCGTTCTCCTCTGATTTCGCCGGCGGTTCCTCTCAGGGAAGAGCCGGACAGCGTTACGTAAATGTCTGAAGGCCGGAACAGCCGGTCCTTCAGGGACGAAAGAGCCGGGGATTGCTTTTCCGCGATGTTTCCGAGGGCATGCCGCTGAAGCTGCGTGGTAAAGACGGTGGAACATGTTCCGTACCTCGCCTCCGCCAGCTCCGCCAGCCTTAAAATAATGATGTCGCTCAGATGCGCCATGCCCCAGTCGTCCAGAATGCAAAGCTTCGCGGACTTCATCTTCTTCAGCAGCTTTATGTAATCCGCGGAATTCATTGACTCCAGCATCATGCTGAATTGGTTCATGCTGTAATACAGAACCGAATGCCCCCGGGTAATAGCCTGAACCGCGGCCGCTATGGCCAGCGTGCTTTTGCCGACGCCGTTCGGGCCCATGAATATGATGTTCGCCCCGGCCTCCAGATAATTGAGCTCCGTAAGCTTTCTCAGAAGATCCGGCGTCACTCCGGCTTCCGACCTTGGCCTGATGGAACTGAGATAAACCTTCCGGGGCAGTCCGGAGTTCCGGTACATTCTCGCAAACCTGGATTTGGATATGGCGTCAAGCTGCCCGTTAAGGCATTTCTCCATGCGATCCTCGAACGTCATTTCCGTGTAGGAGTTCGGGGAACTGAACATATCAATAAGAGCCATGGCCAGGCCCGGAAGCCTGCACTTGGAGGCGGATTCCACAAGACTGATCTGCTTATTCGTCATCTCATGGATGTGCGGCTGCAGATAGTCTCTGATGTCATTGCTGATGCTGCTCATGCTTGTTTTCCTGTGTTAAAAAAAGCGTCCTCGCCGGACGGATAATTGACTGAGAGGCCCCCGGTTACGGAGCCCCCGTCGGATTTTTGGGATCTGAGCTCCCGGAGATGCTGTTCCACCGTGACCTTGTTCCACAGTCTCGGCTGCGACTGCGACAGCGTGATCCGGCAGGCCCGGGACACCAGACTGCGATCCGCGCTGCCTTCATAAAGCCTGATGACGGCGGCGCAGCTGGTTATGGCGTTCCGGACAGTCATGCTCGGATCGTTCTTCTGGCACTCGAATTTCCTTTTGCAGAACGCGTAAAGCCCGTCCGGATCTTTGTCCAGTTCCCGGGCGATTTTTAACACCGCCTCCTCCGAACAGAACCGCTCGCTGTCCTTCATGATTGCCTGATGTTCCGGCGGACAGTGTTCCGGCTTTGTGGATCGGCTTAAACTGATGCTGTCACCCGGCTTTCCGTCTTTGCGATCATGCCTGGCCACCTCGGTCCCGGCGAGGTAAATAATCACGGCATCGTGGGTGTATCGCGGCTCCACGCAGCTTCCGATGCAGGTAAAAGGCACAGAATACAAATGGCCGTTCACCGGCACATGGTAATTAGGGGACACTTTCACCTCTTTCAGGATTTCGGCATAATCCGGAATTTTAAAAACAGGCATCAGGCGGGGCCTTTCATAAGCATTGAAGAGATTTTTCCTGGTCATTTGGGTGTCTTTTCTGAAGGGAGCCTGGTTGATTCTGAGATCAACCTGCTTCTGCAGGAAGCTGCAGTGATCGGCGAAGGTTTTGAGAGTCTGAAGCTCCTTTAAAAAGTCCGGATCTTTGCCGCATCTTGTCTGTATAAGACCGACCGCGGCTTCCACGCTGCTTTTGCGCTGCGGCTTTCGAACCGGAGCCGCCTCGATGGCCAGTCCCAGCTCTCTCATAAAATTCTGGAAGCTCGCATTCGGAACGATGCTCGATCCCCGGTGGCTGGTGATCGCGGCCTTGAAGTTGTCGCACTTCAGGATGAGGGGCATGCGGTTCCCCAGATATTTGACGAACTCGGCAATGCCCCGGCAGCTTTCAGCAGTGGACTGCGCGCTTACGAAGGTGGCGAAGGTGTAGTAGCTGGCCGGGAAGGTAAATACCATAATCCAGCAGTCCTCAGTCATGTTGTTGGTCTGCACCCGGTACTTATCTCCCGAGAAATCCAGTTCGACGTACTCGCCGTACCTGAAATCCTGAATAAAGTAATAGTCATCGTTCTTCCGGTTGATGCTGTCGACTTCCTTCTTCACGGACTCGTAGAAGTACGACTGCGACAGCGGATCGGCCTGCTTTTCCCGGCAGACGTCAAGATAGGACCTGTAGACCTGACTCACGGACTGCCGCTTTTCAATAACGGCAATGGCCGCAAGAGCCCTGAAATCCGGATAGTACCTGCCGTCAATAACGGTATCGGCCCGGACTGTTTGCAGGGGAGCCTTCGGATGGAACATGGCATCGATAAGCTCGTCGCTCTGTTTGACGATGCTTTCGGCATACTCCGCAGGAGACACGGGGTTCTTCTTCGCATCGGGGGAATCGCCCTCCGGGGCGCCGCAGCTCTGCAATGCCTCCCCATACAGAACCTCAAACCTGGAAATTACCGTCCTGACCGAATTTACGGAAATGCCGAGAACATTGGCGATGGTCTGCCTGCCGTGGGACATCCGGTGATACCTTAAAATCTGCCGGATCGTTTCCGGCTCCAGATGTCGTTTGTCAAAATCCTGTTTCTGACCCATACTGACCTCTTTCTGATTGCTGAAACTGACGCGCTTTTACCGCATCACGCGTTCAGAATATCCGGTCATAAAGAGCCCCCCGCAAAGTTTTGTTGGTTTTCCTTGCCGGCCCTTTATTTGCGGGGTATTGCGGCGTTTTTTCCGCCGCCGGGCCTTATGACAGACCATCCGAGCTTTGTAATATAACGGCTGAACTGGTTTCGGGACGGAAGCTTTCGAGGGGGATCCGAAGCGGATTTGCAGGATAAAAATCGCCGGAAACCGCTGCAATTCAAGGGACTGCGGCAGGAAATGATTTTCGGAGGCTTTCCGAAGACGGCGGGTTATTATCAGAAAGAGCGGTATTTTTATGTCTTAACAGCGTCAAAGCCTTATGAATGCTGCTTTTGCGAGATCCTGACCTTGTCCTGCCGGAGGGGTTCGGGGAAAGACGCATCATCCGGAACGGCCCTGACGGCAGTCCCTGAATTGTTAAATTTGTGACCGGTGTTGCAATAATAATCAGGAGGGAACGATTCAGGCCGCGGCGTTTTCGGCAGCCTGAGCGGCCTCCGCAAGCCATCTCAGGAAGGTTCCCGGGGAATAAAAGCATTTTCCGCTGCCGGTGGCCGGCATCAGGCATTTCAGCAGCTGTTTGGGGTATGTCCCGATGAGAAAGAGGCTGTCGCAAAGAAAGCGAAAGGTTCCTCTCGTCTG
>NZ_JBGVBR010000352.1:0-2786 GCF_045225735.1 Succinimonas sp.
CATCCGGTCTTAGGCCCCCGGATCCTGGATGCGGAAATTCCCCTGGACGAGTTCGTCCGGGAGGCCGCGAGGAAGCCGGAGCCCTATACCAGATACCTCGATTATTCCGAGGCCAGCTGTCAGACGGAACGAATCCTCATTGATATCAGGCTGATAAGAAGCCGCGCCGGGGATTCCGGAGACCGCGCCGGGAAGGAACCGGCTTAAGGAACAGGGGAAAACGCAAGATCATGACGACACTCCGGCGCTACGCCAATCGCCTGCAGGAACAGTACCTGATCTACCGCCTGAACGGATCCGGAATGGCGGCGTCTCTGGTCGCCCTGTTTTTTACCCATCTCCTGTGGTGGCTTTTGCCGCTGGAAAAGCTCCGCTACCGCCGGATCCGCCGCCGTTTCCGCTATTACTACCCGCAGATCACCCCCGGAAAGCCCCGGCTTTTTGATCCCCTGCGCTTTCTCTCCCAGTCCTGCTACCTGATGCTGGTGGCGCTTCCCGGCCCCGGAGATGACCGCCTGAGGGAGGCCGCCGCCGCCCGCAAAACCTTCACCAGATTCGCCCGCCTGACCGCCCCGCTTAAAAAAGCGCTTTCCGATGCGGCCTCCCGGGTTTTCCGGGCTGCCGGCGAGGAATTCATTATCCGGAGCGTCTGGGCCCGCATCGCCGCCGGCATCCTGCTCCTGCTGGCGGCGCTCCTGATGATCCTGTGCATCACCCAGCCGCTGGAGCTGGAATATCAGTTTATCTTCATGGCTCTCATGTGGGTTCTGGCGATGCTGCTCCGGAATCACCGCGCCCGGGGCGCCCTGTTTATCATGATCTTCATCTCCTTCGTGGTCTCCAGCCGCTACATCTGGTGGCGCGTCTCCAAGACCGTGCTTCTGGAGGATCCGGCATCCGCGGTGTGCTCTCTCGCTCTGGCGGGAGCCGAAATCTACTCCTATCTGGTCATGGCGCTGGCGTATTTTCAGGTATGCTGGGTGCTGGACAGAAAGCCCGCGCCCCTGCCGGAGGATCGCTCCCTGTGGCCGACGGTGGACGTGATGATCCCGTCCTATAACGAGCCCCTGGAGGTGGTAAAGCCCACCCTCCTGGCCGCCATTGATCTGGACTGGCCCCGGGACAAGCTTCATGTTTATCTCCTGGATGACGGCACCCGGGAGGAATTTCGGCGTTATTGCGAAAGCATCGGCGTCACCTGGATCTCCCGGGAAAAGCATAACTTTGCCAAGGCCGGCAATATCAACCATGCTCTGGAGCTCACGAAGGGAGACCATGTGGCGATTTTTGACTGCGACCACGTGCCCTGCCGGAATTTTCTCACCGCCACCGTGGGCTGGATGATCAAGGATCCCCGGATCTCCCTGGTGCAGACCCCGCATCACTTCTATTCCGACAATCCCTTCGAAAAGAATCTGGGACTCCACGGCCGCATGCCCCAGGAGGACACCCTGTTTCATCGCTTTATTCAGAAGGGCAACGACACCTGGAATGCCACCATGTTCTGCGGTTCCTGCGCCGTGATCCGGAGATCCGCCCTCGGGGAAATCGGCGGCATCGCCGTGGAGACCGTTACCGAGGATGCTCACACCTCCCTGAAGCTCCTGAGACGGGGCTGGTCCACCGCCTTTATCGACATCCCCCTGGCCGCCGGGCTCTCCACGGAATCCCTGGCCGCCCATATAAACCAGCGCATCCGCTGGGCCCGGGGCATGGTGCAGATCTTCCGCATTGACAATCCCCTGTTCAGAAAGGGCCTGAGCATCCCGCAGCGTCTCTGCTTCGCCAATGCCTCCCTGCACTTTCTCCACGGTCTGCCCCGCATTATCTTCCTCATAGCGCCCCTGCCCTATCTGTTTTGTCACATCTACGTGATCTTCGCCTCCGGAGCCGCCATTCTGGCCTACGTGCTGCCCCATATGGTGCACACCACCATGACCAATCACAGGATGCAGCAAAACAACCGCTTCTATTTCTGGGGGGCTATTTACGAAACCATTCTTTCCTGGTACATCACCCTGCCCACCCTGGTGGCGCTGATCTCCCCCAGGCACGGCAAATTCAATGTTACCGCCAAGGGAGAATCCAACCGGGAAACCCATTTTGACTGGACGGTGTCCCGCCCGTACCTCCTCCTCATCTTCCTGAACTTCGCCGGACTTATTTACGGCACCTGGAACATGCTGTTTGATCCCTTTGCCGAAAAGCTCACCATCTTCATCAATCTCCTCTGGGTGGCCTACAATCTTCTGGTGCTGGGGGCCGCCTCCGCCGTGGCGCTGGAAACCAGGCAGATCCGTTCCTTTCCCCGGGTGGACTGCCGCATGCGCGCCACTCTGGAAACCGTTCAGGGACATCTTACGGAGGTTACCGTAACAGACTTTTCTCAGCAGGCGCTGGGCCTTCAGATGCCGGAGCCCCGATCCGGCGTCGCCTGGCATCAGATCTTCCGGGAGGGAGATCCCGTCTTTATCATCCTCACGCAGCAGCGGGAGGGCGCGTCCTACCGGTTCAGCTGCCGGATCTCCCGGGTGGCCGGCTCTCATCTGGGCATCACGGTGCTCCCGCGGAATCTTCAGGAAAACATCGCCTACATAAGATGCACCTTCGCCGAGCCGAACCGCTGGACAGAACAGCCCCGGAACTACGACATGAACACCCTGTCCCACGGCATTCACACTCTGGTTACTCTGGGCTTTAACGGCTACCTGAAAATGCTCCGGCATTCCCCCCGGGGCTTTCGGGAAATACTCAATGTCATCGTGCGCATTATGATCTTCGTTTTC
>NZ_JBGVBR010000353.1:0-4004 GCF_045225735.1 Succinimonas sp.
CTGGTGATCACCTCGCCATGGAAGGTCATCTCGCCGGAAACCTCCGCATCATACAGAAACACCGGGACATAGAAAGCCCGGACACTCGCAATGCTGGCTTTAAGAAAGGAGTCGGGGACAAACTCCAGGGACTTAAGACGCTTCCGGAACTCCTGAATGAAAAACTCCTGATCATGGGAAAACGGCACTATAAGATCCGGCGCTGCGAAGCTCTGGTTTTCGGGCGAGATTTCTCCGGCAGGATCTTCTCCGGAAGAGTTCTCCGCTCCGGAGATCTTCGTATGACAAAGGGGGCATTCTCCCAGAAGATCTCCGACCCCGCGGCCAACGAGGAGGCGGCAGTGTTCGCAGGGGGCATAATCCGGAGTCCCTGAAGATCTGTTCTCTGACTCCCCGGCATTGGTTTTTGGGGAATGAGAGGAAGGCGAAGAGCGTTCCCGGCGGGCTTTTTTAGCGGCCGCAGCGGCTTCGTACTCCTCAGGAGACAGCTTCACGCCGCATAATGAGCAGGAGAGCTCACGCCGGGAAATGATGTACGAAAGCTCCCCGGAACAATAGGGACAGAGGAGCTTTTCAGTTAAGTTAACAGGAATAATCGCTTTCATGATCCTCAAAATCGCCTGTCTCGTGCTGTTTCGGAGGAGCTTAGCTGCCCCGATCCTGACGCGTCATTTATGTTCTTATGTTCTGTCGCCGGCTGTTACCGCATTCATTATTGCCATTTGCGGTTTTGCGGAAGTCCCGGAAGGAACTCCGCCGATCTCCCGGACTCCGGCCGGTAATCTTTACCTGGAAATGACTGCTCTGTTCCTTTCCGCCGCTGACAGAGGAGAGGCCTTCCGGACTTTTCGCGGCCCTCCCGCAACGGAGAATCAGGGCCGCAGATCCGCCGGGATTCATTCCACGGGTTTAAAAAACGTGCCCGCGCTGCAGTCTTCTCTTTCAGAGGTTTTCTGTCTGTTCCGGTACCGGAGATCCGCTTTTGCCAAATAGGGAATTCCTTCATTGCGGGGAGTCCCGCCGGGCTGCCTTGCCATGCGCCTTATGATCCCGGAGTGGCGATAGCAGATAACGCATACGCCTCCCGCAAGCATGGCCACTATGAACATGAAGGTTCTGCCATGATACTCCGGGGTACCGCAATAAGCCGCCATGATAAAAGCGAGGCCGATAGCCGCCATGAGAGATCCCGTAATGCGCGAGGATTTTCTCCCGGCAAACAGCCGTCTTACCGGAGCAATCACTGAATAAAGAAACATCAGAACGGCCATGGAAAGAGCTCCCAGGATAATGCTCAAGGGAATTTGCAATACCGGCATGTAATACGGGGCCACAAGCCATGCCGCAAGGCCGGTCAGGAGCAGCAGACCGGAAAGGAGCCAGCAGAGCATTTTCACTGCGGAAACGGGAATATCGGCCATAAGCTTTCCGGTCTGGCCGTTCATATGGCAAAGCATCTTTTTCCCGCCCTGCCTTATCTCCATCTGCCACACCGGAAGCCAGGCATAGGAGACCTTCAGGGGCACCAGGGAAACCTGTTTCTTTACGGCTCTGAAGCTAGTAAAGGAATCCCCCTCTGCCAGAAAATACTCAAAGCCGGTCATAAACCGCAATTTGGTGCGCCCGAAATAATCAGACCGCGTGATGGCCGGAACCGTTAAATCCGGGATGGCGGCATAACCCCGGCTCCAGCACCGGGCTCCCCTGCTGTCAAAGGGTTCCAGATTCCGGAAGGCGTAATCGCTTATCTCCCGGGTAAGATTTTCCGGGGAACCGCAATAAAGCTGGCTGCCCCCGGCAGCTATCTCAAATTCCTCAATCAAATAATGATCCTGAGGTTTATAAAGCTCTGTGACCAGCGTGCCATGCAAGCTCATCTCGCCGGAAACCTCCGCATCATACAGAAGCACCGGGACATAGAAAGCCCGGACGCTCTCAATGCCGGCTTCAAGAAAGGAGTCGGGGACAAACTCCAGGGACCTGAGATGCTTCCGGAATTCCTGAATAAAAAACTCCCCGTCCTTTGAAAACGGCACGATAAGATCCGGCGCCCCAAAGCCGGCGTTTTCGGCCGGATTTGCTCCGGCGGAGCGCTCCGCCCCGGCGATATTCTTATGACAGACGGGGCATGCTCCCAGAAGTTCTCCGACACCGCGGCCAACGAGGAGGCGGCAGTTGGCGCAGGGGACGTAATCCGGAGTCCCTGCTGCAGATCTGCGCTCTGCCTCACGGGCTTTCGGGTTTGGCGAGGGAGCGGAAGATGATGACTGAAATGATGAGGAAGACGGAGAGGCAGCAGCGGAAAATACCCCAGAGGAAAAAGATGAAGAAGATCTTTCCCTGCGGGTCTTGGCGGCCACGGCGGTTTCGTACTCCTCCGGCGAAAGCTTCATGCCGCATAAGATGCAGGCAAGTTTCTCCCGGGAAATGATGTACGAAAGCTCCCCGGAGCAATAGGGACAACGCAGCTTTTCAGTTAAATTGTCAGGAATACTCGTTTTCATAATACTCAGATCGCATGTTCTGCCGCCGGGCCGTTTACCGCTTTTTTTTCCATTATTGCCATTTGCGGTTTTTACGCAAGTCCCTGAAGGAACTCCGCAGATCTCCCGGACTCCGGCCGGTACCCGCTGCCTCTTTCCGGCTCTCCCTCAAGGCAAGTAGGCCGTAGGTCCGGGATTCATTCCACCGGCTTAAAAACCGTATCTTTGGTGTACTCGAGTCTTTCGGAGGTTTTCCGGCGGCGCCGGTACCGGAGATGCGATTCTGCCGCATAGGGAGCTCCCTCATTACAGGGATTCCCGCCGGGCTTCCTTGCCTGGCGATTTCTGATCCCGGGATAGCGAAAGGCGATAACGCCCAGGCCTCCCGCCAGCATGGCCAGCATGAACATAACAACTTTTCCGGGACACTCCGGGTTACCGAGATAAGCCGCAATGATGAAAGCGAGGCCGGCGCCTGCCATGAGAGCTCCCGTAATGCGTGAAGCACCCTTCCCGGAAAACACCCGTCTTACCGGAGCAATCACTGAATAGAGCAGCATCAGAATGACCATGCCAATAGCTCCCGCGACGCAGCCGTCGGGAATTTTTGCTATCGGCATGAAATACGGAGCCGTGAGCCATGCCGCAAGGCCGGTCAGAAGCAGAAGCCCGGAAAAGAGCCAGCACGCAATTTTTACGCTGGAAACGGGAATATCGGCCCTGAGCTTTCCGGTCTGGCCGTTCATATGGCAAAGCATCTTCTTCCCGCCCTGCTTTATCTCCATCACCCACACCGGAAGCCAGGCATAGGAGACCTTCAGGGGCATCACGGAAGCGCCTTTCTTTGTAACTCTGAAGCAGGTAAAGGATTCCCCCACGGCCAGAAAATACTCAAAGCCGGTCATAAACCGCGACCTGGCACGCCCGAAATTATCAGTTCCGGTGATGGCCGGAACCGTTAAATCCTGGATGGCGGCATAAACCCGGCTCCAGGGCCGGGCTTCCTTGCTGTCAAAGGGCTCCAGGTTCCGGAAGTCGTAATCGCTTATTTCCCGGGTAAGGTTTTCCGGAGAACCGGAATAAAGCTGACTCCCCGCCGCCTCAACCGCAAATTCCTCCAGCTGGTACATGACACTGCGGTTGGCAGGGACTTTAGTCACTACCTCGCCAATGAAAGAGAGCTCGCCGGAAACCTCCGCATCATAAAGAAACACCGGGACATAAAAAGCCCTGACGCTCTCAATGCGGGCTTCCAGAAAAGAGTCAGGGACAAACTCCAGATTCTTAAGATGCTTCCGGAATTCCTGAATAAAAAACTCCTTCTCCTTTGCAAACGGCACGATTAGATCCGGTGCCGCAAAGCCTGAGTTTTCCGGGGAGCTTTCTGCGGCCGGATCTCTTCCGGCATGAGCATTTCCGGCTGGGTTCTCCGCCCCGGCGATCTTTCTATGACAGACAGGGCATTCACCCAGAAGATCCCGGATTCCGCGGCCAATGTGAAGGCGGCAGTGTGCGCAGGGG
>NZ_JBGVBR010000354.1:0-12332 GCF_045225735.1 Succinimonas sp.
TATGAAAACGCGGTGCTTATGGAAAGAATTTTCAGTCCGGGGGAAGCTTAAATTCCGGAGAGCGGCGGGGTGAGAACAGGACTCGCAGGCTGTCTCAGAGTGCATTTTCTGAAGTTCGGCGCAGGTATCAGACATGTTTAAGATTGCGGACAAAAAGAAGAGATTAACAGAAACAGGATTTATAAGAATGCTTCTCACAGGGACTCTGACGCTGTCCCTGCTGCTGGCTTTTGATGTTTCCTCCGGCAAAATTCTCCGTTTTGTGGATGAAAACGGCGTAACCCACTATACAGACGACGAATCTGAGGCTCAGGGATATGACTATGACGAGTTTGACGATCTGGGGCAGCCGGATCCTGACAATGTGATATTCCGGCTGGATACCGAGACCGGCAGCCTGTATGTCATGAACAAGTTTAACAGCACCATAACCTGCAAGGTTCATGTTACCAATAAGGATGCCATTGATTCTGACATTCTTTTTGACACGCCGCTGGAAATTCCGGGAAATACCGAATACTACCTCGGCCGGCTGGAGGTCATCAGCGACGAAGAGGTGTCCATTACCAACTCCTTTGATATCGGAAGTCTCTTCAAGGGTGATGAAAACGTCTACTATTCCTCCAGAGAGAAGGATCTTATTGTGCCTTTTGTCGGAAAGTACCGGGTTACTCAGGGCTGGGAGGGCGGCTTTACCCATAAGGGGCCCAAGAGCCGCTATGCCATTGACGTGGCCATGCCTATCGGCACCAAAATTCTGGCGGCGAAATCCGGCAAGGTCATGGACATGAGGATGAGTTCCGACAAGGGCGGCCCGGATCCTTCATTCAGACCGCACGCCAACTATATCCGCATCGGACATGATGACGGCACCATGTCCATCTATGTGCATCTTAAAGGGCATTCTCAGCTGGTGAAGCCCGGGGACACAGTGCGGCAGGGGCAGGTGATTGCTCTTTCCGGGAATACCGGCTATACCACAGGGCCGCATCTCCACTTTGCCATTCAGACCAATACCGGAAACGGTATTAAATCCATCAAGTTCAAGCTGAACGGCAAGGAACCCTTCAGCGGCACTCCTCTTTCCAACTAAGCTTTCCGGGCATTCTGTCAGGCTCCCGGCGGTGTTTCGGTTATTCCCTGCCGGCCCTGGGAGATTATCATGTTCATTCCGGCGTTATGCTGACAAATTGCCGGCAGATGATACCTATGTCAAATCTGCGTTTATTTGGTGTATAATCCGGCGTTCAGAACACTTTTCAGTTAACTCACAGGAATATTTAAATGCAGATAGGTATACCTAAGGAAAGTACCGCTGGCGAGACTCGTGTAGCGGCCACTCCGGATACCGTTGCCAAGCTGTTAAAGCTGGGATTTACGGTACTGGTTGAAAAAGGTGCCGGTGTTTACGGTGATTTCAGTGACGAAGCTTATCAGGCTGCCGGCGCTGAAATTGGCGAAGCTCAGGATGTTTGGGCTTCACCCATCGTATTCAAGGTTCAGGCTCCTGACAATGAAGAGGCAGAGCTTCTTACCGAGGGCTCCACTCTTGTTTCCTTCTTCTGGCCGAACCAGAACCAGGAACTGATGGAAAAGCTGAATTCCCGCAAGGTGAATGTGCTGGCCATGGATATGGTGCCTCGTATTTCCAGAGCGCAGGCTCTTGATGCCCGGTCCTCCACCGCCAATATCAGCGGCTACCGCGCAGTAATTGAAGCTGCCCACGAATTCGGCCGCTTCTTCTGCGGTCAGGTTACTGCCGCAGGCAAGGTACCGCCTGCCAAGGTGCTGGTAATCGGCGCCGGCGTTGCCGGTCTTGCTGCCATCGGCGCGGCTCACTCTCTGGGCGCCATTGTTCGCGCCTTTGACACCCGTCTTGAGGTAGCCGACCAGATTCACTCCATGGGCGGTGAGTTCCTGAAGCTCAACTTCAAGCAGGAGGATGGCGGTTCCTCTGACGGCTATGCCAAGGTAATGAGCGACGAGTTTATCAAGGCTGAAATGGCGCTTTTTGCTGAGCAGGCCAAAGAGGTTGATATCATTATCACCACTGCCGCTATTCCGGGCCGTCCGGCTCCCCGTTTGGTGTCAGCCGAAATGGTTGCCAGCATGAAGGCCGGCTCCGTAATCGTAGACCTGGCTGCCGCTACCGGCGGCAACTGCGAGTGCACTAAGCCCGGTGAAGTATTTGTAACCGAAAACGGCGTTAAGATCATCGGCTATACCGATCTGGCCTGCCGTCTCCCGGCTCAGTCCTCTCAGCTGTATTCCACCAACCTGGTAAACCTCACCAAGCTCCTTTGCAAGAACAAGGATGGCAATATTGACATTGATTTTGAGGATCAGGTTATCCGCGGCATGACCGTAACCAAGGAAGGCGCTATCACCTTCCCGCCTCCTCCGATCTCTGTAAGCGCGGCTCCGCAGCAGCAGAAGCCCGCTGAAATGCCTAAGAAGGAAGAGAAGAAGGTCAATCCTCTGGTACGTCTCTGTCTCGGAGCCGTTGTTATTGCCTTGGCCTTCCTGGTTGGCATTTTTGCTCCGGCTTCCTTCCTGCCGCATCTTACCGTATTTGTGCTTTCCTGCGTTGTTGGCTATTACGTGGTATGGAATGTGTCGCATTCTCTGCACACCCCGCTGATGTCGGTAACCAATGCCATTTCCGGCATTATCATCGTGGGAGCTCTGGTTCAGCTGGTGCTTAAGGAAGGTTCTTCCCCTGACTGGATTATTTATGTTCTCTGCTTTATCGCCATTCTGATTGCTTCAATCAATATCTTCGGCGGCTTTGCAGTTACCAAGCGTATGCTCAAGATGTTCAGAAAGGATTAGGAGACTGACAAATGAATGGTTTTATACATGTTGCTTATCTCATCTCCGCAGTTCTGTTTATTCTGAGTCTTGCCGGACTGTCCAAACAGGAAACAGCAAAGAGGGGATGTAATTCCGGCATTTTGGGCATGTTTATTGCCCTGATTGCCACCTTCGCCAGTGTGTTTACCGGTACTGCCGGCGGCCTCGGCATTATTATCCCGCTGATTCTTGTGGGCATGTTTGCCGGCGGCATTTACGGTCTGCACCTTGCCAAGAAGGTTGAGATGACTCAGATGCCGGAGCTGGTGGCCATGCTGCACAGCTTTGTAGGTCTGGCTGCCGTGCTGGTAGGCTTTAACAGCTTTATTGAGGGCATTGCTTCCGCTCCTGCCTCTCAGATGGCCAATATCAATCTTATGGGAGCTGATCCTGCCACTATCGGCGCGCAGGCTCAGGCTCTGGCCGCAGCCGCTCAGGCGCAGGCTCAGGCAGTAGCTGAGCCGGTGCGTTCCGCTTCCGAGCAGGTAGTGCATCTCGTTGAAATCTTTCTGGGCGTGTTTATCGGCGCGGTGACCTTCACCGGTTCCGTAGTGGCCTACGGCAAGCTCAACGGCTCCTTTAAGCTGGCTATTTTCCAGTCCAAGCCGCTGATGCTTCCCGCTCACAACCTTCTCAACGTCGGAGCCCTGGTGATTTCCTTGGCTCTCATGATTGTGTTCATGGTATCCGGAGCTGCCGGCGTGCAGCTGGCCTGCCTTCTGGTGATGACCCTGATCGCCTTCCTGTTCGGCATTCATCTGGTTGCTGCTATCGGCGGCGCTGATATGCCGGTGGTCATTTCCATGCTGAATTCCTATTCAGGATGGGCTGCCGCCGCTTCCGGCTTTATGCTTGACAATGACCTTCTCATCGTAACCGGTTCTCTGGTAGGTTCCTCAGGCGCCATCCTTTCCTACATCATGTGCAAGGCGATGAACCGTTCCTTCCTGTCTGTTATCCTGGGCGGTTTTGGCAACCAGCCTCTGGCAGCTGACAATGAAGAGCAGGGCGAGATCCGCGAGCTTAGCTGCGCTGATGTGGCAGAGCTTCTCAAGGGAGCCGGCTCCGTTGTTATCACCCCGGGCTATGGCATGGCCGTGGCTCAGGCTCAGTACCCGGTAGCCGAGCTTACCGCCAAGCTGAGAGAGCGCGGCGTGAACGTCCGTTTCGGCATTCACCCTGTTGCCGGCCGTCTCCCCGGTCATATGAACGTGCTTCTGGCAGAAGCCAAGGTTCCTTATGATATCGTTCTGGAAATGGATGAAATCAATGATGACCTGGCTGATACCGATGTTGTGCTGGTTATCGGCGCCAATGACACCGTTAACCCGGCCGCTCTGGAGAATCCGAACAGCCCGATTGCCGGCATGCCGGTGCTTAGGGTTTGGGAAGCCAAGAACGTGGTAGTATTCAAGCGTTCCATGAATCCTGGTTACTCAGGCGTTCAGAACCCGCTGTTCTTTAAGGAAAACTCCTACATGTGCTTCGGCGATGCCAAGGCTTCTGTGGATGAAATTGTTAAGAATATCTAAATAGTCTCAGCTGTTTTATTATTCGTAACTGATAAGACAAGTATCAAAGGGGATCGGAAACGGTTCCCTTTTTTTGCGTGTCTTCCGGGACGGTACTGGCTGAGAGTTTGCAGGACGGAGATCTCTGAGGATGCCTCTAAGTATTTTTTTCTGGCTTACTTTGCCCTCCTGAGATCGGTATCCGAAGTACTGACAAGCTTCCTGAAAATCCTGCCGATATACTGTCTGATCCGGTTATTTCCGCAAACAAGGGCGCAGCACATTACATCATCTTCAGGCAGGTTTTCCACAAAGGCATCAATGCATTCTTTGCTGTGAGAGGTCAGAAAAACCTGGACATTGAATTCTTTGGAGAGACTGTGGATAAAGACGGCAAAATCCTTCAGCATATCAACGTGGACAGAGTTTTCAAATTCGTCGATAAGCAAAACGCCGTCCCTTGCCGAAGCAAAAAGGAGGGAGATAAAGAAAATCCGCTGTACCCCTTCGCCATAGCAGGAGAGATCGACAGCCTGCGAGAAATTATCATCAGTTACTGAAAAACGGTGCGAAGCCTCAATAAGGCGGATATCCTTTACAGAAGGCAGTATCCTGTTCTGTATGAAACTGATGATCTTAGGCAGCGTCTTCATTCTCACAGCCTGATAATATAATTCGGAACAGCGCTGAGGTTCGTTCAGAAAAAACTGATTAGCGAAAATAATCCGGCAAATGCTTTTGGCGCTGTCAGTGTCTGTCACTATTTCCCGGTCAGTGAAAAAACTTATTCTGGCTTTCTGAGAGATCTCACCGTATGATGAACGTATTTCCATGCTATGCAAACAGGAAGATCTGTCACATTCCGCAATATCCTCTGAGATTGCGTGGATGTCTACCGCAGCAGGCGTATCTGCAAAGGTTCCGGATATCGAGGAATCAGGGATTTGCTCCCGGATCTAGTTGTCAGAGAGGATTCTCCTCTCGGCTGTTTTCCCCCGCATTCTTAAGATTTCCTTAAGGACTGTAAAGTCATTTTGTTTTAAGAGCAGGTATATTGCTTCCAGTACGGCGGATTTGCCGGAGTTATTGATTCCGGCAAAGATGTTAATGCGCATTAAGCAGTTAATGGAGGGATTGGAAAATCCTTTGAATTTGCCAATATGCAGGGATGTAAGCTGATGAGACGGCAGCGCCTGCAATATCTCGTCGTTCTCGCTGTTCCTGATATCATTGCTGTGAAGCTCCGGTTCCGGCTGATTCCTTTCAAGATATGACTGCAGGATATTTACCTGCCTTTGAACCGCATCATACCGGTCTTTGGGGAGATGCATTCCGGTCAGGAGATCAATGCTGTCTGACAAGCCGGCGAGAATTGCATCAAATCCTCTTGTGCCGGGTTCTTTATTTTCTCGCGGTTTCATGGTGATTTTTCAAAGCCTGTTATGTCTTGTTTGTCCTTCTATTTTGTCATATGATGCCCTGTATAGCTGTGATTTTTGCCGAAATTCAGTCCGGGCATATCGCAGTCACACGTTTTTACATAATCTTGCATCGTGGTTTTTTGCATGACCGTAATGAAAAACAGCCCCGAAATCATTCTTTCTCCGGATGAAGAAGGCCGGATCAGAGCTTCGGTGGGCAGCTTTATTCAGGGGAATCTTTCGGAAACGGAACTCCTGAACCTCCTGAGAAATCTTAAAACTGAGAAGCTGGCAGAGATCGCAAAGGCTGAAACTATTACCCCTCCGGATGCGCAGCCTTCCTCCTTGCTTAAAGAGTCAGCTGCTGCGGACTTGCAGAAGTCCGGCATCGGAACAATCTCAGCCAGATCTGAAGCTTTAGAGAGCTCTCAGGCTGCTTCAGATGCTGCTTCTCGGCCAGCATCAATTTCTGCTGCAAGCATTGCTCCTGAAGCATCCCGTTTTTCCGATAACAACGAGTCTTGCGACATTCAGCCGGAAAGCGAAGTCGTAAGGGAGGAGATTTCCAGCAGGCCTTTGCGGCAGCAGCTTAACGAGAGTCAGGACGAGGTGTCCTGGAACAGCGCCGGGGAGGATGAACCCCGGAAATCATGGAGCGCTTCCGAGCTTATTACCGGGAAGCTCATGACTGGGGTAGGGGCGGCGCTCCTCCTGGGCATTGGCTTTATTCTGGTGGCCAAAAACATTCATTTCAGTTTCGGTCCGGCCGGCAAGTTCCTGGCCATGCTGGTGATTTCTCTTGCGGCTGTGTTCTGGGGGCTTTGGGCTTCTGAAAAATCTCGCCGGGATAACCGGGACTTTTCGTTTGCCGATGTCTTTCAGGTCACGGTGGCCGGAATTGGCTTTACCCTGCTTTATGTAACCATTTCTCTAGGCTGCTTCTATTTTGATCTGCTCCCGCCATGGGTCTGGAGGCCGTTCCTGATTTTGTGGTGTCTGGCTATGCTGTGGGCCACGGCATACCGGCATCATCTGTTCTCATTACTGGCTCAGATCGGTATTCTGGTAAGCCTTCCCATTGTGGAAGAATGTATGAATGCAAGTCTGGAGAGCGGTGTTCTTCTGGCTTTGCTTGCCCAGCTGCCTTTCCATGTTTACGGCGGTTTCAGAAAGCAGCCGGTAGTGTGCTATAACTCCGCGGTGGCATTTCTGCTGCTTTCGACGCAGCTCGCCATTGTTCTGGATTCAGATAATATTCTGGATCCTTCCGGGGCAATACGTTTCCTGTCAGGGGACTTTGCAGGAACTGTGATTGTTCTTGCCGCCGGAGTTATTGTGGGTTTCCTGGCTCTCACGGGTTCGTCCCGGAGCGCTTTCCCTCAGGAAAACACAGGCTTTATCAGATTCTGTTCCGCGGTGAACATGCTGGCTTTTTTCGGCATTACCATTATCCTCACTGTAATTACCGACAAACTGTTCCGTAATTACCTGCCTGTTGAAATGACAATACTTCTGGCAGTCTATGCCGGAGATTATTATTTCATAAACAGGTTGCGGATGTCCGCAGGTGGTTTTTGGGGAGATCGCCTGATATCCGGCCTCCTTTATCTGTGGATCATTATTTCTCTTACGGTAATTCCCGGCATGACGCTTCTGGCTTTGCTCCTGTGCGGCGTGCATTTCATTTTCGGGAGAGTGTTCCGTAACCGGGAGGAGTACTTCCCGCTGGCTCTGTATCTGACAGTGTTCGGGGCGCTTCATGTCTGCCGGGACGGTCTGGCTTTTCCGGACATGGTAACTCCCGGGGTTTGGAAAGCGGTATTTTCCTTTATTATTGTCGGGAGCTTTATTTACGCTCTTATGCTCCGGAACCGGACACGGGGACGCTTTCAGGTTCAGCGGGAAAACAGAGAAGCAGGGGCTCCCGCTGTCATTCGCGCGGAAAATGCCATGGAATTCCCGGAGGATTCCGCTTCCGCTGCCAGGTATATCAGCTCTCCTGCCGGGCTTTACTATTCCAGGAAGTGTTTTACAGATCCTGATGCCGCGGCTCCGCTGTCTTATGATAATGCGGCGGAAAATAACGG
This sequence comes from Succinimonas sp., assembly GCF_045225735.1. Lineage (NCBI taxonomy): Bacteria > Pseudomonadati > Pseudomonadota > Gammaproteobacteria > Aeromonadales > Succinivibrionaceae > Succinimonas > Succinimonas sp. The sequence continues at coordinate 7,873 of NZ_JBGVBR010000354.1, forward strand.
TGCCAGTACCGCAGACAAAACCGGAGAGGGGGCTTTATCAGTAATAGAATCCTCAGGCAGGCATGTCTTCCGGGGCGGGCTTGTTCTAATGCTTTCTGTTTTGCTGCTGGCTTTTATTACCGGTAATCTTAATCATCTCCATAGGATTGTTTCCGGAACGCCGCTGGTTTCAGAGCTTGTTTTTGCTGCGGTGATCCTGATTGCTGTGATTGCGGTTTTTCTGGGAATTGGCCGTTTCTTTAAATCCGCTCCTGAGACTGACCGGGGCTGGGGCTCCGAAGCCCCGGGAGCTTTCGGGATGCGGGCAGGCGTGTATTCCGGTTCCGGTCTTTTAAAGGCCGGATACTGGCATTGCGGAGAAATCATCACCGCTCTTCTGGCTCTTATGATTCTGTTGTGCTGGGGGTTGGGCTCTCTGGGACTTGATCCGAAAACCGGCGTTCTCAGAGATGCTCTTATCTGCTCCGGAGGACTTCTGGCCGGGGCGTTCCTGTTTCTTAAGGGGATAAACGGCTGTTTCTCCCGGAAGCGTAACGAGATAATTCCTGAAATGATCCTTTTTCCGGGAATTCTTTACATCGTCTTCCTTTCACTGGGCTTTACGGCGGGGTATCTCTTTCATCCCGTGGCATCCTGGCCGTTTTATGCCGTGCTCTTTTTTGCGGCGCTGTTTGATATAACGCTGATGCGTCTGATGTCTTTTGTGCCCGGCATCATGGAGCAGGAATGTCTTACCCCGGCAGAATCCCTGACAGGAACGGCATTGAGAGAAGATGTGTCATGGTTCCGCCGGGGAATTCATTCTTTTAATATTGTTCTGGCACTGCTCTTCTACTTCAATTACGCAGATTTTCCGGGACTTCTGGCAGAACTGGGAGAATCATACCCGGCGGCCATTGCCGTCTGGCTGTTCTATACTGCTCTTCTGGGCTATTTTGTTTTCGGGGATATTGTGAGAGCGGGAATTCGGAGACCCGGAGCCCTGTCTCTGGGGGCGGTCTCTCTTACGATATTCCTCGTAATGACCACCTACAGCATTCTGCGTGCCGGAATGGTTCCGGTGCTTATTCTGTATCCGTTGTCGCTGTCCTTCTATGCGGTATGGCGCCGTACCGGAGCGGTATTTTTAAGAACGCTGTCCCTTGTTTTGTTCGCTCTGGCAGTGTTCTTTATGTACGGGTTCTACTACCACGAGCTAAGCCCGGAAGTGCAGAGATTCTTTAACACCCTGCATTTTATCTTTATAAGCTACAGCGTGCAGAGTCTCGTGCCCCGGGAAAACCGGAGCATGCGACTGCTGCTTCTTCTGGTGATGCTGGCGCTTCCGGCGCTTTCCTGCGTCGTTCTTTCGGTTAAGACCTGGGAGATCTTCCCCATGTACTGGTGGGGCGTGCTGGCGGCCATGATCCTCTGCGGGATCTGGAAGCGGGATATGGTATATGTCCCGGCCGGCATTGCTCTGGTTTACCTTTATGGTTACCGGGATCTTTCTCCGCTGGGAGCTGAGATTTTTAACACTGCGGTAATACTTTTCTTTACCCTGCGGGTTCTTTTTGCGGCAAAAATGCCGGTGCTGCTTCACGCCGCTGCCACCATGTTTGTTCTTCTGGCTGCCTGTATCGTTTCCGGGGATTTGACGCCCGGAAGCAGCTTTGGCACTGGGTACCCGGTGTTCTGGGCGCTTCCTCTGGCTCTCTATGCTGTTCTGGCCCTTTGGAATATGAAATGGAACCGGATTTTTGCCGGACTGAAAAGCGTCTGGGAGAGCGCCTGGGGACTTGACGACAATACCGTTAACCAGAGAAGGGGGATTTACGTTCTTGCCGCCCTTGTTCTGGTTTACAGCCATTATTATCATCTGATGTCTGAACTTTGGCAGGGGATTTACAATACTCTGTTCATTATTGCCGGGAATCTCCTTTTTGTTCTCTGGTTCCGGAACCGGCCCTGGCTTTTGCGCTCTGCGGTCTTTATCCTGCTTATAGCGGCTGCGGCGCTGTACTATGTCATGCTTAAGCATGACATGCCGTTTTTGCTGGATTTGGCGTTAGCGTCCGGGAGAAAGTTTGTTCAGAGAGTAATTCCGGGATACCCGGTGTTCTGGTGGGCGGTTTTGGCGGCCTATGCCGTGATGACCGTTGTCTGGAGAAGAGCTCTTTTTGCGCTTGCCGGAATTCTTCTGGTTTACCTCATATACTACAGGGACTTTCCGGAAAACTGGCAGCATCTTTACAACATTGCCGCATATCTGGGCTTCTGTTTTGCCGCGGGATGGCACAGCCGGGGGCTTAAGGATCAGAGACTGGCCTTTTATTGGTATTTCCTGCCGGTTCTGGGGGCCACGGCGCTTTTTGCGAGCTTAAATCTTAGCGCTGACAAGCCATGGCTGTACCTGATACCCATGGTTTTCAGCGCGGTATACGGGGTGATCCGGCGGGACTATGTCATGTTTGCCGGATCTATGCTGCTTCTCTCCTTCCTGAGTCTCTCCCTTATCTGGAATATGCCGGGATGGGGCGGGCCCGGAGTGATGCTTATAACGCTGACGGGTTTTTCCCTGATGTCAGTGGTCTCTTTCGATTACAGAGGGGGGCGGGAAACCGTTCCTGCCGCGGTTTATATTCCGGCTGCGGTGATCTTGGCTGTTTTAGTCTTGGTTATAGCGGTTCTCAGTTTTGATGGTTCTTTTGATCTGTCTCCGGTTACTGATTTTGGGAGTCTCTATTTACCGCGGCTTCCTTATTTTGTAATTACAGATCTTTATGCCGGAATGCTGGTTTATTTCTGGATGAGATCTGCATGGGGCGGAGATGAGTCTCCGGAAAAAGCTGTTCATAGAGCCTCCGGATCGGAGGGACTTTCCGGGGCAATGCATACGGCAGCAGCTTTCGTGTGGCCGCTTTTCACCAGAATCTGTCTTATTGCTGCCCTTATGGTTTCTGCGGGAGGGCTTCTTGCCGGTCTTAAAACTGTTCTGGAAGGGCCGGCTCCGGCATTAACTCTTCTTCTGATGTTTGCCGGAATGGGAGCCGCGCTGCTCCTTCTTACATACATCAGGTTTGATGTGTTTTCCGGAAAGGAGGGAACTCTTTCGGAACCTGCGGGATCTCCTGAAAAGAAGAGCCATGGTTTCTTTTCGGCTGTTTGCCCGGAGGATATGCCAGAGGCGTTTTCCGGAGCTTTTCTGAGAAAGGGGCTTTATCTGGTCAGTCTGGAAGGACTGTCCATCCTGACATTTTATGCCCTGTTTTCGCTGAAAGAGCAGACGCTGGCAGACCAGATACTGGCCAGTGCCAATTCCTCATTGGCGCAACTGGAAATTCAGGCTGCTGCGGCGCTTGCCCTGATACTGTGTTACTGTCAGACACTGTTTCTTATGTTCCGGAGAGGGAATCTCAGACAGCTTAAGATTTACTATTGCATGCTAAAGCTATTTGTTCTTATCTATGTGCTTGCTGTGGTATTTGATCTTGAAGATGGCGTGGTTCTTACTGTTTCCTGGCTCTTTACCGCTGTGCTGCTTCTGATTTTCGGGTTCCGCTGCGATGCCGCCGCTGTCCGGAAAACCGGTCTTGCAGCCTGCATGCTGTGTATTTTGAAGCTGCTTATTGTGGATATTACCTACACCGGAGATATCACCAAGGCATTGTCGTATCTCTTAGCAGGAGGGATTCTTCTGGGGGCCAGCTTTGTGTATAGCTATTTCAGCAGAAGCCTTTCCCGGAGCGGGGAGGAACGATAAGTAACAGCAGGAATAAAGGAAGACAACGAGGCACGCGACAGAATAATTGACAGAAATCACAGTGGATTTCAGAAATGGCGAGAGGAACGCGCTGCAGGGGCATTATGATTAATTGAGGGATTGGTTATTCTGGGGAGTTATTAAAATGGGGAAGCCGATATTAACCTTAAAGGAGATAAAGAAACTGCCGTATGCAGCCACCTCGTTCAGTGTCATACGCGAAAGAGAGATTGTTTATGTTGATAAAACAGCCATGATAGCCAGAATTGCCGAAACCGAGAATGCTCCTGTTTTTCTTTCCAGACCCCGCAGATTCGGAAAAACGCTTCTGGTATCAACATTTGAATCTCTCTTTTCCAGAGGCCTTCAGGATTTTAAAGGTCTCGATATTGATACCGGCGAGGAGAAATGGACTGACAAAACCTATAAGGTGGTACGTTTGGATTTTTCTCTGTATGCAGACGATTCCTGTGAAGAGCTTATACAGGATCTTACTCAGGATCTGGTTGATAGCTTTGCTGATATAAAAACGATAAATCCTCTGGATCCTCGGGGCAATTATCAAAAACCATCATATGTTTTAAAGCAGGGAGTCAAAGACGCCGATCCAAAAAGCATTGTTCTTCTTATCGACGAATATGACAGTCCAGTCTCTCATCATCTGAACAATAAGGATGAGACAGACAAAATAATGAATGTCATCAAAAGTTTTTTTGCC
>NZ_JBGVBR010000355.1:0-4314 GCF_045225735.1 Succinimonas sp.
TGGCTTTCCAGCCTAAATGAATTAAAGAACCGAGGTGTCAATGATTTGCTAGTTTGTCCGGATTTCTGCTACCAGAAATGTCCTTAAAAACAATGATTTCTGCTCCAATTTTTTCGATACCTTCTGCTAACTGAATTGTCGGTACCTGTTGTTTCCTAATATTTCGATACCAGTCGTCAGCAAATTTGCCGTCACCAACTGACATGGATTTGGTGATACGCGTTGCTCACTGAATTTTCGTATGCTATTGCTGCGTATATTGTCGATACCAATTGATATAACCTTTATTCTGTTATCTATTGGCGGTGCTGATATAATTGGAAGAGCATGACCGGCACCTGAAGTGCCGGTCATGCATTTACACTGAAGTTTTTAACGTTTAATGATGTCAGTTCTGTCTTTGTAGCATTATTTCCAGAATCTCGCTATTAGCAGCCTGTGTAACTATATCTGCTGTTACTACCTTTTCATTCTTTAAAACCGCATAATTCAAGGAATGCGTGCAGATTTTGTTAATCATCCGAGGGTTGCCTCCAGACAATCTGGCTATTTCTTTGACCGCCTCAGATGAGAATATACTCTCTGTCACCCCTGCCCAGCGCAGATGTGCTGCCATGTATGTTCCCACCTGCTTTTCCAGAAGAGGTCCTGTTCTGCAGATGTACATGATGCGCTGTGTTATAGCCCGGCATCTCTCGCACTGCAGCAGTGGCATGATTTCCGTCTGTCCTGATAGAATCAGGCTTAATGGAGAACCGGAGTCGTACTGCTTTCCGTTAAGCAGGAAGCGTATTTCCTCCAGCATGTCAAACCTGCGGTAGGACTGGGTCAGCAGATGTGCTTCATCGATTATCATCACTACTTTTCGATTGTAGGTTTCCAACTGAATCCGTAACTCATTGTGAAACTGCTTTCTGGCATCATTTACGTAAATATGCGGTTTGATACCGAGAATCTCCAGGGGAACTGTATACAGCCACCGTGGTGTGGCATTCGACATGGATACATAAAGAACCATTGTCTTCTCCTTGTCCAGAGTGGATACAAAGCGCCTTAAAACTGTACTCTTGCCGGTTCCGGGGGCTCCTGTCAGCAAGGCAAACGAATTCGACTCCACTGTCAGTGAGAGCTTTTCCAGAATACTGCTTTGCGCAGTATTCTGATACAAGAACTGGGTGTTAATGGAATTCGTAAACGGTAATTCCTTCATCCCGAAGAATTCCTTCAAACGATTAATGGACATTATCACCCCCCTTATCTCCGCTTCCGTATAAAGACTCCGTACTATTATGCTCATCCGGTTTATCATCTGAGGAAGTATCTTTTATCCCGCTGTCGCCGGTGTTATCTTTCGTATCCTGCTCTGTAACTGTTCCGTAGATTGATTGCTCTGCATTAGGAATATCCTGTTCTACCCAGGTTATTGTCGGCAGAATATCTCTCTGGAACTGCTCTTCGTTCTGATAGGTATTTTCCCTTTTGGATATTTCCCTCATGAGTCGTTCTACGTTAGGCGGAATCTGCTGATTAGCTGCCTGTTTCCGCAATGCCTCCTTTTCTTCCGAATGGTTTTTCCTAAAGACCTCCTCATAATTCACATCAGGTTTAACTTCCAGCTCATGTAATTCATAAAACAGATATTCCTCTCCGCCGTTCTTAATTTCCTCTTCTGAATTACAGACAGCAAGTTCTACGGAATGATCTGTCAGTGAATAAATTATAGAAACCATTTCACCAGCTTTGGCAAGACCGCTGGGAACCACATAGTTTTTTCCCCTGAAGCTGATGAGACCGTCCTTTGAAACACGTCTGGACTGATGCAGCTTAAAGGCATATTCAAGAATTTGCGGATCAGCCAGTCTACAGACTTTCGTATCCTTTTCAAAGACCTCCTGAGGAGATAATATGTATTCCTTATTATTTTCATCAATAAATACTAGAGCTGAATGTTTCGTTCTGTTATACTCAAAGATGCGCTGTTCAACCAGCTTTTTTAATACTGAGAATCTGACGTTTTTCATCCCCTTAATAGGGATAAACAAGTCGTCAACAGTACCATTGAGCCTTTCCAGTGCTCCTTTTGATTGTGGCTGGTATGGTTTAGATCTCCTGTGAGTGATTCCAAGAGCATGTGTGCAATGACAGAACGAGCTACCCCGATAAATACTACCTTGGTCGGTTAATATGGTTTCGGGAATTCCGTAAGTTTCTATCAATTGTCGCAGGCTGGACAGCGCTATATCCTCAGACTGATGAGTACTAATCCGGTATGAGAGTATCATCCTTGAGGAATTATCCATCCACAGCTGAACGTACGGAACCACCGAATTTCCGTTGTCATCAACACATGAGCCCTTTGGCGGTTCCTTAATATCTCCCTGAACCTGTTCGAGCCGGTGAGCCTTTCTATACTGACCGAAAAAAGCTCGGCCGTTCTTTTCCCTTTCGTTAAGAAGCTCTCTGCGACTGTAACCAGCTTTCATAAGATGATGCTGCAGCGTACTTCTCTTTAAAACTCCGATTTCAGCAAGAGCGGGATGACGGGATTCCAGACATTTGATGATGTCATTAACGCTGATAGTCGGACTCTGCATCCGCATCAGCTTTGCTTCATCGAAGAGAGCTTCATAAGAGACATAAAGTCTCTTATCGGTACGTACTTTTGGATACTTCGGAACCAGGCCTTTAAAACCCTCATTGCAATAAGCTTTAATCCAGCGGCTAACTGTCTTCTCTGAAATTCCGCAGTCGGCAGCTATAGCCTTAATTCTCTTATTCAGCTTTCTACGGTTGTTCAGAAGCTCCTTGTTAGCAACAATAGGAGAGATAATACGGAATCTGCGTGTTTCCGGATCGGTTTCTTTAATAATGGCTTTTGCCAGCTTTTTTAACATTTTTATATTCCCTTGTTAAAAAAAATCAATTCTTGTTCGTGTCAGGGAGGTATCCTCCTCAAAACACTGCCTATTTTACAGGCGAAATATATCAAGGAATACTTAGGTCGTTGGGATGCTGCGCGGACAAAATGCGAGCAGTTGTATACGACTAATTTTTCAATTGTCAATTTTTTAACGTTTGTTTCTGCATTAGCAATGTTTCCATTTTGGACTGATGAATAATCCCGCTCACAATATCTATTCATGTTGCTCACAAACATATTGACCAGAGCAGGCCCTGCGGTAACGATTATTTGAGCCGCCTGCAACAGCTTTTGAAAAGATTTAAAGGAGAATAATTCGAGAAAAAAGTTTGTTGCTCCCCCGAAGACAGCCCTGACTTGAAGAAAAAGGTTTGAATGGTTCCTGGATTTAGTGGAATACAGCAGTTTTTTCAAGACACCTGGAGGTATAGTTGCATCCGGTGGAAGACCGTGTTCTTTCTTGTATTTATCAATGCAGGGCTTGATTTTTAAAGCTTCGTGCAGAACGTCTGTAGTTATTCTATGACGTGCAACAGCATATTGAGGGAGAAGTACATGATGCTCATTAATGCCTGAATCTGTTTTTCCTAAGCAATTTTTATTAGAGCACACAACGATCTGTAGTTTGAAATATAAGTTGGTTCGAAGCTCAGTAATCAATGCTGTTTTCAGCGATTCGTCAGAAATGTCTCTTCCATTAGTTATCTTTTGACTGCCATCTTTTTGGGTAGTGATAACGATAACGTCATTTATTCCGGGTTTTCTTTTGTTTATAGTAAAATCGTAAATAATTTTTTTGTACTGAGTAAAACCGTCCTTAATCATAGGTTGGCCACAAACAGGACATGTGACACGATGGTCGTCTTTGAAGGTGAAAAAACCGGAGAATACGAACCCTGTTGCATTTTTGGTAACGTATACTTTATATACAGCTGAGGATTGTGGTATATTAATCATCGTATTCTTCTTACAGATACATTGGGTGTGGGATGTGGTGATCCCGCACCCGTTTTACATTCAGACCATATTTTAAATTTCTATTGAAACTGTTTTAATTTAAACCAGTTTTTTCCTCGTTTTCTTTTACATAGTTCAATATAACGGCATTTTGTCGGTGACTGGACAGAAGAAACAACCAAACAGAACTTCCAGAAATACTCTCAATAGCACATTTTACCCGAAGGGGAAGTTGCGCATTCCCGGGGAAATCTAGTCTATACCCATAATATTTAAGTTGATAAATTGGACAAAAATAATGGCAGTCGGTGACGACTAAAAGATTGGCAACAGGTTACGAAAAAAGAGAAGCAGTTAGATACGACAATATTGGAGCTGAAAAATATACATTTTTGTTAGCAGTTTTTTGGACAATCTAAAGAATCACTGACATCCGG
>NZ_JBGVBR010000356.1:0-2797 GCF_045225735.1 Succinimonas sp.
TCCGAGAATGCCGGAATCCTCCGCATCCTGAACGGACTGCGTCGCCAGAATAACAGCGCAGTTGGCCTTGCGAAGCACCTTGAGCCATTCCCGGATCTTTTCCCGGAAAACCGGGTTTGACAGCATGAGCCATGCCTCGTCCAGCATAATGACGGCAGGCTGTCCCCGGAGATTGTCCTGAATCCTCTTAAAGAGATACAGAAGCACCGGGATACGGAACCGGTCATTAAGATTCATGAGCTCCTCGATCTCGAACACCGTGAAGGAGCTCAGGGAAAGACTGTCGCTGTCCGCATCCAAAATAAGACCTCCCGCGGATTCCCCGATGTAGTCGTTCAGGGCCGCCCGAAGATCCCTGTCCTGAAGAGCGGTATAAAAGGCCGAGAAGGTAGTTTCGCCGTTCTCGTGCATGGTATTCAGGGCATTAGCGATCTCAGATCGCTTCTCCGGCGTGAGGGCAATACCGTTAAGCTCGAAAATGGCGGCAGTCCACTCCGCAGCCCAGGCTCTTTCATTTGCCGTTTCCAGATACTTAAGGGGACAGAACCTGAGATCCGAGGATTCCGCGGCGATTTCATAATGCTGCCCTCCTGCGGCTTCGCAGAGACAGTAGAGGCTCATGCCCTTGTCAAAGCTGAATATGGTCATCCCGGGATAACGGCGGAACTGAGCTGCCAGAGTCGCCAGCAGGGTGGATTTTCCGGAACCGGTAGGGCCGAGGATGAAGGTGTGTCCCAGATCCCCGTAATGAAGGTTAAGCCGGAAGGGCGTTCCTCCGGAGGTTACGCAGTGCATGAGCACCGGGGAATCCTTGGGATAAAACGGGCAGGGCGCTGCGGGATCTCCCGCCCAGGGCGAAGAGGACGGGATGGCATGAGCAAAATTCAGAGTGTTTATGAGAGGGCGTCTGATATTGCAGGTGCCGTTGGAAGGGAGGCTTCCGAGATAGGCTTCAATGTTGTTGACGCTCTCGATCCGAGCTGAAAACCCAAGTCTCCCGATGGCCTTTGCCACCTCCAGAGCCTCATTTTGCAGCGTCTTCCGATCATGGTGCATGAGCACGATCACCGAGGTGTAGTAACCGGCCCCGGCGAGATCCGAGCTTATCTCCGCGGAGAAGGCATCGGCATCCTCCGTCATGGCCACGGCGTCCTGATTTATGGTCGAAGTCGGAAGATTAAAGAGCTGAGCCAGAAGCCCCCTTTCCTTCTGCTTCCATTTCCGGCGGTGCTTCTTGATCTCAGCCAGAGCAACATGCTGATCCAGAAATATGAATCTGGTGTTCCAGCGGCAGGAACAGGAAAGACAGGCAAGGGAGTTCAGAATTCCGGCGTAGCTTTGCAGCGGAAAGCCGTCAATGGCAACGCACTGAATAAACTTATCACCGATTTTCGGGATCACGCCGGAATAGAAATCATGTCCCCCCAGCACGGAATCGAGGAAGAAGGGATTAGCGGGGATTCTGACGGCAGAAAGGGAACCCGTGATGCAGAAATTGATAAAGGCCAGCTCGTCATCATAGGTTTCCGGTCTTTCGGCATCGTCATAAACCGTATAGGCATGAAGCCTTTTCAGGGTGGGAATCCCGAGAGAGAGCCTGCTTATCAGGGCATTTAAGTCATTTTTGAACTTCGCGAGAATCTCGTCAGCCCGATGGCGTTTTTCAGTATCGGAATCAGTGTACATGATCTCGATAAACTTCTGAGTGGCCAGCTTCGGCGGCAGATAGGTAATCGTGAGGACAAAATAGGACTCAAACATGAGGCCCCTGTCGTTAAAGAACCGTCTCCGTTCCTCGTCTATGGCCCGGGTTACCGGATCCGGGAAGAACGAGCGTTCCGGCCCTTCATACTTCTGAGACTCCTCCCGGACGGCGTCAAGGTGCAGAATCCAGCCGTCCCCGAGAGACAGGACTGCGGCATTGATGTAGTTTGCGAAGGCATCCCGTTCCTCCTGAGAAGCGCTGTCCGTATCGCCGCAGGTGTAGTAAAACGAAGCCGAGAGGCTCCCGTCCTTGCCGAGAACTATGCCGTCCTCCACGAGAGCGGCATAATTAAGCAAATCAGAAAAGCCCTTCTTCTTGCTCCGGTGAGTGCTGAGCTTCTCCGAGGAGGACGTTCTCACAATAAGCTCCGCCAGAACAAAAATAAAGGCAAAGCCAGCGAGAGCGAAGAAGAACACAATGACGTAATAGAACTCAATCATTTCCGGATCCTTCCCGCATACTCACGTTCAAAGCACCCTTTCTGCTCCGGGACTTCCGTAACAGCGCCAGAGCTTTTTCCTTTGCCGTTTCCGGCTCATAAACAAAAGCGCTGGTTTTGGCGGAATAGTACGGAGCGTACCGGATATAGCGGAGATAGGTCTCCTTCATGAGAGGATCGGACTTCCGCATAAGACGGGTAGCAAAGAGGGCGAAGAACCAGAGACAAAGCCCGAATGACACAGAAACCGCATTCGGGACAAGGAGTATCAGCGTAGCTGCTATGACCATCGCTGACATTACGATTTCCCGATCCCCGCCGAGGAAATCCGAAACCCGATTGCATGACCGATGAACGGTGATCATAGCTGCCAGGACTCCGCAATCAGGAAAGGGCGATAACGTGATGATCCGGGACAACGTATGTGATCACGGCCCCGGTGGCGTTATCCTTCTTGCCGGTAAAGACTTCCAGAAGAGATGAACCGGAAATGAGAAAGGCTACCACAAGCACCATGTAGCAGACCGATTTCAGGAATCCCGAGATCTCGCCTCCGAAAATAAGCATCGCTCCGGCGCCCACCATGCCGATAA
>NZ_JBGVBR010000357.1:0-5018 GCF_045225735.1 Succinimonas sp.
TGTCCGGGTTATCGGGGTTATCGGGGTTGTCCGGGTTATCGGGGTTATCGGGGTTGTCCGGGTTATCGGGATTATCGGGATTATCGGGATTATCGGGATTATCGGGGTTATCAGGATTGTCCGGGTTATCGGGATTATCGGGGTTATCAGGATTGTAATTCGTAAGAGCGGCTACCACATCATCACCGGTAACATCCCGGCCTTCCTTTTCGGCATTTTTCTCCAGCGTGGCAACCATGCTGTTAGCATCATCCTTCACAGCTGCCGCTATTATAATAGGAATAACACCGTCTGAACCGTTCCAGACCTCCTCGAGCTCCTGGGGACTGGCGGGAATAAAGCCGTTTCTGGCCAAAAGCTCGCCGGCTATCAGGGCATGGAGATTTTCATCAGCGGGAGAATCATTGTAACCGCCGGTAACAGCAGCATTCCCGGCTCCGGATGCCGTGGCAATGTCTTTCAGCACCGAATTGTAGGATTCGGGGGTGATGCTGGCGATATTTTCCGGACTCAGGGTCATGTCAGTCAGAGTGGTGAACGGAGTAACCGCAATAAGTCCGGAGGTATTGGCGGTAAACACCTCGCGGGACAGCGCCAGAGGAACGGTCAGAGCAGTCTCGGAACCATATATAAAATCAGGAGTCCCCTGCGGGGCCAGGGCAAGCACCCTGAAGCTGTTAAGGTCATTGCCTGCGGAATCCTTAAGAGCCGATTTGGAAATTTTCAATGTAACCTTGCCGTTGTTATCGGTTTGGGCAGATTTTTCATCACCGTCCAGCACGAAATTGCGGTTCAGATCCGCAAAGACCTGAGCTCCCTTAAGAGCTCCGTCCAGTACCTGAAGCTCTACGGCAACCTCCTCGTCATTATTATTGTTGTTATTGTTGCCACTGCTGTGATCATGATGACAGGCGGAAAGGCCCATAGCCGCAATCAGCGCCACGGAAAGCCTGGTTAGCGATGAATTTATTATCATAGTAATCATACTCCGAGAATTAGAATCAACGAGTTGGGTTACACAATCAACGAAAAGGCCCGGATATCGCGGGCGTGATAGAAACGAGTATAAAAATTGCGAAAAGAAAAAAATAACAGACGGGATCACATATTGAGCCGCCCCAAAACAGGTAATTGCGTTTTTTTGAACACTGTCACGCTCAGAGCACAACCATCATGAAACGAATGAAAAGCCTTTCTGGAAATATTGCGAACAGTGTCATAATTTTCGGCGACGCCTCTTCAGGTCTGTCCCCGCAAAGAGACCGAAACACCAGAAAATCAGGCTCCTTTATCAAGGAAGCTTTATAAAACAAGAGCTGAGAAGGTTTTTATAAGGAGATTTACCGCGCGAACCTGTAAGAAATACAGAAAAAACCAGAACCTCCGGAACAAATAACAAGGGGATCGGAAGGAGAAAAAAATGAAGGTGAAGCTGCAAAGAGAAGAAAAACGGTGCTTTTTCAAAAAAACTGTTTCTCAGTAACAGCGCCGCAGGCTTGCATGCTTGCAAACTAATCGATGCAACGGAAAGAACCGGCGACGGAGAGAAAAACGACACTGCAAGGACAGCCGCTTCCTTTTGCTTTACGACTCCCTGAAAGACCGGGGTTATTCGGGTTATTGCGGCCATGGAGGAGCCGGCTAACAACAGCGAACTGCTTTGCCGTTTCTGAACAATTCCCGGAACCGACATCCTTCATCGTCATGAACCCATTGTTTTTAGCCAGCCGCGCCCGCCTCCGCTAATGCTCCTTGCTGGCTTCATAGTCAGACCGGGACAGCACCGTGCTGAACAATCCCACGTCCTCATCCCGATGGCTGTTGATCCCGGTATACTCCAGACTGGCATCCTCGTAGCGCTTGAACTTATACACCGCATCATTCATCAGAGACTCGTTAAAGAGGTTCAGGGACACCAGAAGCTCGAAGTCGGAAACGTCGATGCCGGTAACCTTATGAAAAAGCGGCCCTTCCAGTTTGGTAATGACATCGCTGAGACAGACCTCCCGGAAATCGGTAAGATACATGAACACGGGAATGCGGGTAGCGAATTTGATGAGCTTTTCCTGAATCTGCTTCCGCTTGGACTTGTATTCCTTCTCAGCTTCGGTAAGCTCTTTTTTCTTTTTCGGAGACAGCTTGTCCCCCTTCTCGGTTTTAGCCTTTCTCACCAGCGTCGATTTATTGATAATGGTTTCGATATCGCTGTTGAGACTTCTGAAGCCTTCAATCTTCATAAGAGCCGCCATGGCTTTGTCATTTTTGAGAAGCTTCTCCAGAGTGCTGTTGTCAACATTTACCAAGAGGGCCGACTCCCACCGTTTCGCCAGCAGCGTGGCCGAGGTTCCAGACATGGCAAAATCCAGAATATCCGTGGCATTGACTTCTCTCATGCTGCTGCCGTCATAGGCCAGCACCGGCAGGAACTTGATGAACTCGGCTACCTTGTTCTCGGGGTTCTTTTCAGAAACATTAAGCCGGCAGCAGTAATCTGAAATCTGCCGAAGAGCCCGGTTCAGGGCAAAGTCAAAGACGTAGCATTTCTCCTTTATAACCTCGTTCTCGCCGGTATCCTTCTTGATCACCCAAGGACTCTGCACCCGGAAAGCCGCTTGGAAATACGTTTCCGGCGAAGACAGATTCCGGAGCATCAGAATTCCCGTCCACGGCTTTATGGTAACACCGGTGGTCAGCTTGCCGCAGGAAAGGGTGATGGTGCGGGATTCCAGAGGATTCTCCATGGCCTTTCTTACCGGAGACACCGCCTGAACGCCAATTCCGGCTTTTGTCCCCGCAGACACTATCACCTTGTAATCATGATAAAACCTGTTCTGCTTTTCTTTGAGCAAATTTGCCATGGCATCACAGGCCGCCACATCCGGCAGAAACCACAGCGTATGGGAAAGAGAGCTTAAAAGCCGCTGATCTGAAAACGGAAAAGGCGGCCTTTGGGCTCCCAGCTTGAGTTCATCCACCGTGGTTTCAGAAAGAGCGCCCCGGATCAGATCCAGCCACTTCTGCACATAATCACCGTGCTTAAAAACGGCCAGGGATCCCTTGCCCTCGGCCCGAAAAAACTCATTCAGGTCAAATTCGTCAAACTCCCCTTCCCGGGCGATTCTCTGCATGGACTCCGGCAGCCGGTAGGTCAGCATCACCATCCGGGGCAAGGACTCGTACGAATTTTCTTCATCAGGAGCCGGACGGTAATCCGGGAAATGCGACAGTCTGGGCCATTCAGCCTTGCACTGCTGTTCATCTGAATAAGTCCAGTTATAGATCTGTTCCTCGATAAACTCCCCGGAATTCAAAGCTCTGAAGGGAGTGCCTGACAGAAACAGGTAATAGCCGGTGGTAATGGGAAGCCAGGACTCATCCTGGGCATTACCGGGCTCATACTGGGACAAATCCTCTTCGTAGGAATCCTCATCGTGTTCAAAAAGGTTCCGGGCATTGTCCTTCCAGGCGCCGAAATGGTACTCGTCAAATATAACGAGATCCCAGTTTGTGGTATGCACCCACTCATTGCGGGCCTTTATGCCGCCGCTGTTTTTGTCCTTGCCCAGAAAATCCTGAAAGGATCCGAAGCAGACCACAGGCCGGGATTTGTCTGCTGCGGCATACTGTTCATCAATAGACCGTCCCAGAGAATCAGAGGCCGCTGAGATAAACTGCCAGCCCTCAAAATCAACATGAGTTTCAATATCCTCCCGCCAGGCTGTTTGCACCGCCGGCTTAAAGGTCAGAATCAGCACCTTCTTCAGGTTCATTCTCCTGGCAAGCTGGTAGGCGGCGAAGGTTTTGCCGAAACGCATCTTAGCATTCCACAGAAACTTCGGCGTTCTCCCGCTTTGATCCTGAGCAGCGGATTGAAAGTAAGCCATTGTCCGGCGTACCGCCTCCTCCTGTTCCGGCCTCATTCTGAAGTTGCGGGTGCGGTTCTCGAAATTTTCAGTGCCGGTGGTCACTGCCATCATGGCAGCCTCCACATCCTGGAGGGAACATTTGTACCACTCGTTACGATCCTGATCCGGAAACAGCTGAGGAAAGCCCTTCTTCTCAAGCGCACGGTGCACATCATGATCCAGAAAGCAGCTGCCATCGTTTCTCATAGCCGACCAGGAATTCAGGATCTTATAAGGCACTGCGGCCGTATGAAGCTGCTCTCTGACTCTGGTTGCCACGTCTCTTTCCGTATAGCCAACCTTGATGTAGCCTTCATGAGTCTTCACGCCAACCAGCGCATATGCATAAATCCGCGGACGGGATGCTGTTTTCAGGGGGAAAAACTCATCGTTTTGTTCCGTCATCAGTCATCTCCTTCCATGGGTTTAATCATGGAATCGATAAAATCAATCTCTTCTGACGTGATGCCGAACTTGACGTACAAATCGTCATCAGACCAAGATCTTGAAAAATCAAGCATAGGAACAAATGTGAACGATGTCTTTGAGATATGAATAGACGAAACAGCCTGCAATACTAAAAACCTGACAAATTTCGTCCTGAGATACGAAAGGATATTATCCGCAGTTTCATAATCATCATTCTCTCCGATTACGATATACGAATTTGTGCAAACTTCATAAGGCTTAAGAACTCTCATTGAAGATGTCAAAACACGAAATCTACCATCCTTTCCCGGTTCGCCAGCATGCTCCGCACCAATTTGACTCACCATTACTTTATGCTTATTCAGATACATCAGTCCCGTACGAATTTCCGATACTTTTGTGTATCCAACGCCTTTGCTCGTATAAAGCGTTATTTCGTTTATTTCACTTTTTCTTGAAGCTCCGGTTACTTTTGTGGGGATGCCAAAAGGACTAATGGGACTGACTATGTCTTTAAGAAACGTTTCCGATTGCTTGGCAACTTTTCTGATAATGTCCACCGCCGAATTGTATCTGACAACTACCGGAAATTCAGACAGGCTTCGACATTCAGTCGTTACCTTGCTGCCATTTATATTCGTAAACTGACATAACCCTGTTGTATCACGTTCCCATAGGAAATAA
>NZ_JBGVBR010000358.1:0-6785 GCF_045225735.1 Succinimonas sp.
TTCAGATCGGAAATGGCATCGGAAAGCCGCTGATTCCGGGCGGTATCCTCTGCTGCCGCGCTGGCACCAGCACCAGCCCCCAGAAAATCCAGGAAGAAGCGGGTAATGAGGCAGTCAGTGTCAATAAAGAGCACCTTGTCGGCCTCATCCTGCAGTCTTATCTCCCTGTCCTTATGCTCCAGGAGAATGCGGGTGAAATCCTCTCCCAGCATCCAGGCGTCAGTGCCTGACAGCATGGAGAGATCCCGGCCGGTTTCTTCGAGATACACCGTATTGAAGTAATGAGCGAGGTTTACCGTGAGGGTGGATTTTCCGGAGGATTCCCCGCCGATAATAAGCACCTTCTTCACAAAGTATGACCGCACAATCCGGGGCATCCAGTCCCAGTGGCCATAGATATCGTTTCTGATGGCGGTGGAGCTGTACTGGCTCCGGGGAAACACCATAAGCTTTGCCTCGGGATAGCAGACATGCCAGAAGCTGTTTTCATCATAGTCGCTGCCGCAGAACACCGCGTTAAGAGGCTTTCCGATCTCCGCCCGAACCTTGCTGGCATCCTCAAGCCAAAGATCCCGGGTGTAATCCTCCTTCCGGGTAACCTTGTCGGGAAGCGGGATGAAGCGGACATTACCGAGATGCTTAGTCAGGGTGTACAGCCAGCGGATCTTCACTCTCAGGGGGATATCAGAGGGATGCTCCCTATAGGAAATCACGATGTAAAGCTCCCGGCAGAGTCCGGCCGCCCGGATAATGCATTCCAGGTGCCCCAGATGCAGGGGATTAAAGCAGCCCCCGTACATGCCAGCGGCATAGCGTTTGCTGTTAATTCCTGCGGTGTTAGTGACGGCAGCGTTAATGCTTTGGTTATGATTAACAATCTCCTTGCCCCCGGCATTCAGGGAATCCGCAGAACCAGAAACCTTTCCCTCCGGCATCATTCCGGAGGATTGGCAGGGGGATACAGTCTTCTTGTCAGTCATGATTATTCCCTTCAGACGCAAACAGAGTTCAAACGGAAGCAGCCGGCTTTTTGCGCCGGATTTTTGAGCTCCTTAACCGGAGTACCCCTCCCGGGAGGAGTGTTTCAGCCAGTTAACAAACATAATAACGGCATTCACCAGAAAGACGATCCACATAAGGAGCACGGCAATGCTGGCGCCCTCTCCGTTAAGCGCGATGACCCACATAATGACCGACACGATATCCACCGCAATCCAGATCAGCCACTGCTCGGCAAATCTCTTAATCATGAGGATCTGGGCGATTACCGAAAGCACGGTGGTCATGCTGTCCGCAAAGGGGAGATTGCCGCCGATAAGCTGCAGGAAAAAGCCGTAGGCGGTAACGGAAGCAACGCAGAAAAGAAAGAGCCAGAATACCTGCTTTAAGGTCATTCTTTTCATAATGACCGCATTGGTAGCGTCATTCAGGTTACGGCTCCATAGGTACCAGCCCAGAAGATTGGTGGGAAAGTAGTAGAGCAGGTTCAGCATGACATCGCCGTAGTAGCGGGCCTTATAGGCAATATAGGCGTAAAGAAGCGTGTTTACCGTCCCGAAAATGTAGCTGGACACCCGGCCCATACCGCAGAGGATGACGCAAATAACCCCGGAAACCGCCGCCAGAATGCCAATAAGACTCTCCCGCTGGTAAAAAGAGATGGCGAGAATGGTCACTACCGAAAACGCCATCCATAAGACCTGCCATGGCTTCCATCCGGAAAATTCCTTTCTGAGAGCATATCCTAAGCCCATGTTATCCCTCCGTCATCATGCCGGGAACATGCCATACATAATCGGGTTCCCGCCCGGTTCCGGCAGGCGCTGTTTTCGCATAAGAAATTGCCGGAATCAGAACCTGACTGAAATGGAAATTTACAGACACCATCATGTCATCATTGTCAAAGTTAACTTAATATACCAGGCGTAAACATCAGTCTGTCCCTGAACCGCTGATTTATCTGACATTTCATGAAGAATTATTCCGGTTTCCTCCCGCTGCATTCCCGGCCTAAGTTTTAATGACGGGTCATCAGGAACGGAATGTTCTATGACAGTTTATTGTCAGATGGTAATTTTCAATGCAACAACCTTGTTTGAGCGCCGCAGTATAAAAAAGCCTTAATAGCCCTTTTCTTTTAACTCCGTGTAGCGCTTACAATCCGACTGATTCACGTGACCTTTTAAATCACAAGCCTTGCCATAGTATTCTTTTGCCATCTGAAAATTCTGTCCTACACCTTTCCCAGTCTCGTAAAGAATTCCAAGCATGGAGCATCCTTCGTCAAAATCCAGGTTGCAGGCTTTATCATAGTATGTTTTTGTCTGCTGGTAGTCCTGTGCTACGCCCTTACCAAATTCATACATAAATCCAAGAATGAAACATGCTATTCCATTATTCAGGTTGCAGGATTTCTCACACATAGGAAGAGCTTCGCTGTACTTTTTAGAATCATATAACCTATAACACTGAAAGTGTTCATCATCTGCAGTACAGGCAATTTTCAAAACAATAAAGCAGATGACAGCAGTTAAAAATAACAGTGGTTTTATCTGCATGAGCAGTCTCCGTATTTGCGTTTTATTCAGGCATAATTATCTATGAGTCTGGCGCAAAAATCGAGAAGTTTGATCTGGTGTTTTCTGTAATTTTTAGCTTCCGCGCTTTTTCCGCAGGATTTAGCGCATTCATGATCACTTTGCGAATACCAGCCCCGGTTCCGGCAGGCGCTGTTTTAAAACAGAAAATCGTTAAAATCAGAACCGGAAGTGGTATTTATATGACATCATTCTGTCATCATTATCAAATTTGACTATAAGATACTTGGCGTAAACATCAGCCTGCCCGTAAACCTCTAATTTATCGGACATTTCATGAAGAATTATCCTGGTTTCATCCCGGGTCATTCCCGGTTTCAGTTTGAATGACAGGTCATCAAGAATGTCATGAACTATGAGAGATTCATCGCTTTCATCCAGATAATGCTCTCTTCCCACCAAAAGAGCAGGGCCGTGATCATAATTCCAGGTGCCAGTGATGTTCAATTTATTACACTGAAATGATTTTGGATCATCAGGATCTTGCTTAAACATGCTCTTGTCAAAAATCTTGAAAAAGGTATTTACGGTTTTGGGATATATTACTCTTCCGTTATACAAAACCTGAAAAAAACCCCTTTCAATTCCCAAAAATTCAACTGCTTTGAGAAGGCGGTTATCATCAAAATCCAAACGTATGCTATAGTCTTTATAAATGTCTGATCTTCCGCTGAACCACGGCGTATAAACGGCATCCTTCATTACCCTTCTGGTCTCTTCCTTTGTCATGTTAAAGCATAAATCACCGATGGATTTATTTGGTATCCATTCAAAGGCCTTCATTTTAGCACCCCAGGTTATTAAATTATTATTTTATAATGTATTTAATATTTTAGCATCTTGCTTAATTCATCATTGCATACAGAACCGAACTGAAAAAAGCGCATTTTATTTCTTCTTTGATATAAAGGCAAACCGGAATACCGGATTTAGAAACTTCTTTTTGGGAAGTTTAATACGGATTTAAACGGAGCCTTAACCCGCAGTTCCCGCTGCCTGATTCTGACCGCAATCTTACTGCTCAGCTGGCTTGCCCCTGCGGTTCAGCCTGCATTCGCTTCAGCTCATCTTCACTGGGTGGGTACGCAATCCTGGCAGGACATTTTATTTTAAAATGAGAATAAATTTCGGTCATCTTTTTTGCCGGTTCAGAGGTTAACAGATATTCAGGAAACAGCTGAACAATCTGATATTGCAGCACTGAAAAAATTATTTCCGGACTGTATTCTGTATTCGATAAGCGCTCTCGCAGCAGTTTTAAAATTACCGAAGCTATGAACGTGATCAGAAAAAGGCCTCTGATGATTTCTTCCGATTCAGCGCCGGCCGGAAGCATTTTTCCTCCGCCCTTGCCTGTTTTAAAAAGTTCTGCAGCCTGATGCCTTGTAAAATACAGCTCTAAAAGATTTTGTTTTTCTATATTTCTGGTGCATACCAGCATAAATAATCCCGCC
Source organism: Succinimonas sp. (assembly GCF_045225735.1). Classification (NCBI taxonomy): domain Bacteria; kingdom Pseudomonadati; phylum Pseudomonadota; class Gammaproteobacteria; order Aeromonadales; family Succinivibrionaceae; genus Succinimonas; species Succinimonas sp. The sequence continues at coordinate 4,052 of NZ_JBGVBR010000358.1, forward strand.
GTCTGCATGGCATCATATAATTTAGCGTCTTCCGTATCTTCATCGGCTAACTCCGCATGGATCATTTTTTGACTTTCGTTTCTCAACGCAGTATCAAGGCAAAAATATCCATATGCGTCACGATCTTTGTTCTTTCCTGTTTTTACTTTAGTCTCAGCAATAAAGTAAACCCTGCCGTTATGCCGCGCCAGATTTTCCGCGCTTTCAAGATCCTTGCGCAAATCTCTGAAAGCACTGGTAAAAATACGGTGATTTGTTCCGACTCGGGAGATAAAGGAAATGCCGGCATCCATAAGGATATCAGCATTAATCCCGTTGTAATATCCGGAGTCGAGAAGAGCAAATTCGGTATTAATCCCCAACTCTTTCATTTCTTCAATTGATCTTTTTACAGCTGCGGAATCAATTGCATTTTCAGCTTCATATTTAAAAAACAAGGGAAGTTCGGTTTTTTGCTGAACTGCGCATATAAATCTCCCTTCAGCGCTGATATTTCCGTTATGGCTGTAAAAACCGGTAACCGCCATATTTATATCATTTGAAAGTCCGGCGCAATCTATCAGAATGGCGTCATCAATCTCTTTTTTTACTCCAAAATCTTCCTTTAATCCCAAATCTCCCTTCTTATCCTGCCGTCCCTTCTTATCCTGCCTTTGGCATTTTTTTACATACTCATAATACCTGCTCAAAAAAGCCCGTTTGCATTCTTCCCTGCCAATCTTGGCAAGAAGCTCGCTGATCCCCTGAGGTGACAAGACCGCATTCGGGTAAAGAACCCTGGCATAACTGAGTTCATACCAGTCCTGAATTCCGCAATTTGCCAGCGGAGACAATGCATAAAATGCCACCAAAGCATGCAGCGTATCTTTATTGTCATAGGGGATGGCGTCTATGATCTCATAGAAATCGAGTTGCTTCAGAAAAGCATCGAAGAAGAATATGTCACCGAATCTGAGCACCGGAAGCGCATGCTGCTCACGCCCTGCCGCGCAGTTTTCTCCTCTTTGCCCCGCTTTTGGAAGGGTTATATCCTCTGGACAAACTCCGTATGCGTCTGTTACCGGATCATAGGTAAAAACACCTCTTTTCCGGTTCTGGTAAACGCCCCTTTCCTTATCAATCACTCTTCCGAGATTGATGTATTCTTTTGAAACGGCTGCGCCCTTCCGAACAGATTTCGTCAGGGTTGCATACAGAATTCCGTTTTTCTCCTGATAGACGATAAACATGAGCTTTGGCCGCAGTTTCAATTGTTCGATCCGCTAAGCCGATAATTTCAGACCTTTTACTCTCTTCTTTGCTCTCAGACTTTACTTTCCGATGGAGTCAATGCGGTTAGAATCAGGCGGCGGGCATTACGGTTAATATCATCAAAAGCCATCCCTGACTTTTGCAGTGAAACAGCAGGTTCGGGCGGAGAGGATTAGCGTAACCTCGCAAGAGGGATGACTTAACCGCCGGAGCTCAAACTGTCATCGCCCGAACTGTCATGCATGTCAGAGGAATCATGTCTATTCTACAACAGAGCGATTCAGAATGAATGGCGCGGGAATGGCAAATGAAGAAAAGAGAACAGCAGAGATTCATTTTGATATCAAGACCCAAGACCGGGAACCCCCCGCCGGCAAAAGAACTTCCCCGCCTGACACCGAAAACAGAAAAGTCCCCGGAAATCCCTAAAAAACCGGGACTCCGGGGACAGCTTAAACCAGAGACTTTACCTCTCAGAATTCATCCATATCCAGCATCACTTCGTTGCCGATACGCCCTTCAGTGCGGCCGGAACGCAGCGCATTGCCTTCCTCATCGGTTTCATTCGCATAATTCTCGACCTGACCGAGGAAATCGCTCATGATGTTATATACCTCCTCGCTGTGGTAAGATTGCTTCACCACCTTATCAGCATTCTCAGCCAGCGCCCGGATACCTCCGTTAGCTTTGCCGGCCACCCCCTCCGCCAGATCCTCAGCCTCTTTGACAAATCCGGCTTTTCTCAGCTTATCCTGAACTTCGCTCAAGCCATTCGCCAGATGTTTCGGGAAAATCTCCTTGCGGTTGCCGTACCCGGGGCCCCTTCTTCCGATTGATGTCACCAGAGACATGCAATGCTTCATGGATTCCGACTTATCACTGGGTCTTTCCCTCCGAACCTGCATTCCTGAAACCCGGGACTTTTCTATCTCTTCATCGCTGATGGTGCTGTTGTAAATGCCATGGGTTTCGCATTTAAGAAACAGCCGGCGATCCTCTCTGTTCTCTGCGGGAAGGCTGAAGTAATGAAAGGTTCTCATGCCGCCCATAAGTCCGCCCATGTTCCTGGGAATATCAATGCCCCGTGGCATATTCATGTGGCCATCCACCGTCTTGTGATGATAGGCCCTGGCATGAGTGGAGGTTCTCAGATAGACCTCCTTGCACTTATCCAGCCACTGATACAGATAGCCGTCGGGATCCTGCACGGAGAAGGCTCCCCGATCATTGTACTCGCCCTTCTTTACCGTGGCGGCATGAAAGGCCAGAGTCACACAGGCTGCATTGCGGAGGGAGGTTTCATAACGATGCCCCTGTCCGGCATACACCGCCTTGATAATCTCCCGGCCCTTTTGGATCCGGCATGCCAGCAGATTCTTAAGTTCAGCGACGCTCCGGGGCCGCTCTGCCGGAGGCGTGTCCATGATCATGGTCTCATAGTGCTTTTTGATAAAATGCAGCCTTTCATTCCCGATCTCCACAT
>NZ_JBGVBR010000359.1:0-11988 GCF_045225735.1 Succinimonas sp.
CTGATGCTGGGAACCATGGTAAATGCCGGGGCGATTATTCCCGGCGCTGCAGCCGGAGCGGCTATCGGAGAACGGTTTTCCGAAAGATACCGGGACACCCTGTTCACCGCCGTGGGGATGATTGCTCTGGTGGCGGGAGCGGAGATGGCTCTGTCCTCTCTTAAGAGCGGCGGCAGCATGATCATTCTCCTCATGGCCCTGGCTCTGGGCGGAGTAACCGGCGCCTTTCTGGATCTTCATGAGCGGATGAACCGGGCGGCCGGGCGGTTTGCCTCCGGGGGCGGCAAAACCGCGGAGGGCGTGGTCACGGCGGTGCTTCTTTTCTGCGTCGGGACGCTTTCCATCGTGGGCCCCATGAAGAGCGCCTTGCAGGGCGACCATTCCATGCTTTTCCTTAATGCCAGCATGGACTTCATCACGGCTTTGGCTCTGGGAGCTGTCTACGGCTATGCCATTATGCTGACGGCTCCGGTTCTGGTATTATGGCAGGGAACGTTTTATCTGGGAGCCTGGACGGCCCGGGGCATGATCCCCGATTATCTTCTGGCCGGCATTACCGGCGCGGGCGGCATTCTTATCATGATGTCGTCTCTGGGACTTCTTAATCTCCGGAAGGTGCGAACCTCTGACTTCCTTCCGGCTCTCCTGTGGGCTCCGGCGCTGGCTCTGGCTGTGAGGTGGGCGGGACTCTGAGACCGTCCGGCCGGTTCCTCCGGGGGCTTTTTTGACTGTTTTTAGGGCGGGTCTTTTATGTCTTTTCTGAAATTTTTTCTGAAAATCCCGGCGCTGGCTGTCCTGGCGCTTACGCTGATTGCCGGGGCGGCTCAGGGGGTGGAAATAGGCGCTGCCGATCCTGCCAACGTCGGAAAGACCATGGAGGCCATCCGGAAGGAAATTGCCGATCTGGAGCGCAAGGGAACCGAGCTTACCGATGCCGACAAGGCGGTGATTGCCGATTATCAGAAGGTGCTGGAATTCGATGAAAAGATTCAGCGATTCCAAATGTGGCGCACCGGCATGCAGGGACTCCGGGACAAGAACAAGCTGTTTCTGGAGGATGCCACCGGCGCTCTGGGCGGGGCGCAGCTTATGGATCTGGAAAAGAGCATCCCACACCTCAGCAAGGATGAGCTTATTCTCCTGCAAACCTATCTCACCACCCTGAAAAACCAGTACACCAATCCCCGGGATGATTACGCCAAATACATTGAACGCGGCAACCAGATGCCGCACCGGGCGCAGGAAACCGCCTCTGAGATTACTGATCGCACTATTGAAATCAATAACCGCCTCTCCGACAAGTCTTCCCAGGCCCCCCGCAGAACGGAAATCATGGCCCTCCAGGCGGAGCTCAGCTATCTGGGACATCGCCAGGTGATGTCTCAGTTCATGCTGGCCAATGCCAATGAGATCAGCGAGTACCTCAAGGGCCGGCTCATGGTCTATACTCGGCTTTCGGAGCATACTGAAAAGCTTATTCAGTTATCAGAGGATGCCCTGATAAAGCTCCGGAACCAGGAAACCCAGGAGCAGGCCCAGGCGCTGGAGGATCAGCAGAAGGAGCTCCGGGGCGGCAATGTTCTTTTCGAATATATTACCGAGAAGAACCGGGAGGATCTGGACAGAAGAAACCAGAGAATCGCGGAGATCAATCATTTTAAGAAGATCAACAGCGATCTTTCCGCCGTGCTTGATCGCATCAGGGTCATCGAATCCGATATGGCGGGCCAGATTCAGTATTTTAAGAATTCCGAGTATTTGGTGCAGATCCTGTTTAACAAGAAGAATATTGTCCCGGTCATTGACCTGCCCCCCAACCTGACGGATCTGATTTCGGAGATCCGGCTGGAGCAGTACCACGTGAATCTGGAGCTGGACAGTCTGAACAGCTTTGAGGCCTATGTTGACTATCTCCGGAAGAGAAGCGGTTTTACCGGCGAGCTCACCGATAAGGAAAAGGTGCTTCTGGGGGAGCAGATGAAGCTCCGCTCCAGCCTGCTTACCGGACAGCTGAGCCAGCTTTCCCAGGAGCTCTCCATGGCCGTCAACATTCAGTCCAATGCCGACGCTTATGAAAAGCTCCGCGCCAACCTGAACGCTCAGATCAAGGAGGCTCTCTTCTGGCGGCCCTCGGCCAAGCATATCGGCAGGAAGTGGCTGGAGAAGTTTCCGGAAACCCTGAAGCTCCAGTGGAACAACAACCGGTTCAGCTTCGAGGGGTTCTCCCTGTCCAACCTCAGGGCGGAAACCGTGCTGAAGTGCCTTCCCCTGCTGTTTCTGGTCTATGTTCTTTTGCGCTCCCGGAAGGATATCAAGAGCCGCATCGATGCCATAAACAAGGTTATCGGATCGCCCCGGAAGGACAGCCACTACAATACCTTCAAGTCTCTCTTTTATATTTTTCTGCTGTGCGCCCCCATTCCTCTTATGGCGGTGATTCTGGGCCTCCTGTCTCATGATCTTCTGGTGTTTAACCCGGATGAGACCTTCCTGACGGATCCGGAAGGGGGGATCCGGCTCATTATCACCACCGTGGCTCTCATGACCTTCATGTCCTGGGTGTGGATCGAGCTCCGGGCCAAGGGCGGCATCTCCGAGGTGCAGTTCCAGATGATCTATAACCCGCGTTCCATCAGGCGCCGCAAGATCATGTTTTTCCTGTTCGCAGTGATCATGATTCTGGTGGTGTGGAAAGAAAAGGAGCCTCAGACCTTTGCCAATGATGTTATCGGGCAGATCTGCATGATCGTGCTGCCTTTGATTCTGGTGATTCCGTTTTTCGGGGACGTCCGGGAGCGCTTCAAGGGGAATTTCAGCCTGCTGTCCCGCACCGAAAGCGTCATTATGACCGCCACCTGCATTACTATCCCCGTTCTGGCGGCTCTGGGCTATTACTATTCCTCGGTAATCATCGCCGGCAAGCTGATCTGGACCTACTACATCCTGCTGGTGTATGTGATCATTGATGCCACGGTGGTGCGGTCCATGCGGCTCCAGGCCCGGCGCATGGCCTACCAGCGCAAGCTGGAGGCCTATGCGCAGGCCAAGGCGGACAGGCAGGCCGGCATCGCAGTCAAGAATGATGATCTGGCGGAGCTGTCCTCCCCCCTGGATGATGAGAAGATGCCCATTTCCGAAATCAACAGCAAATCCAAGCGGGCGGTGAACTATATTCTGTTCCTGATATTTGTGAGCATCCTCTACATGGTGTGGAAGGACATTCTGGCGGTGGTAAATTACCTGCAGTCCATTACCTTGTACAGCTTCAGCTCTCAGGACGGATCCGTCGTCACCACGGTTACCATGATGGACATGGTGTTCGTGGGCTATGCCGTTCTTCTGACCGCGGTGCTGGTGAAAAACTTTTCGGGTATTCTGGAGGTGGTGCTGTTCAGCTGGAGCGAGTATGCCAAGAAGTGGAGCTACACCATCAACATGGTGTTCAACTACATTTTCATTGCCATCTGCGTGGCCTTTGTCTCCAGCAGGATCGGCATTACCTGGGATCGGCTCCAGTGGCTGGTGGCGGCTCTCTCCGTAGGTCTGGGCTTCGGTCTCCAGGAAATCTTCGCCAATTTCGTTTCCGGCCTTATCATTCTCTTTGAGCGGCCCATCAGAATCGGCGACATTATCACCATTAACGGCACCAGCGGCCGGGTAACCAAGATCCGCATCCGGGCCACCACCATTACCGATTTTGAGAAGCGGGATTACGTGGTGCCCAACCGGGCCTTCATTACCACGCCCCTGACCAACTGGTCTCTCAACGATGAGTGTCTGACCAGAATGCAGGTGGAGATGGGGATCGCCTACGGTTCTGACGTAGTGGCGGCCAAAGAGGCGCTGCTTCGCATTGCCGATGCCAATGTCCATGTGCTGAAATCCCCTAAGAGCTATGTGCTGTTCCAGAGCTTCGGGGAGAGCAATCTGAACCTGATTCTCCGGTACTACATCAAGAACATTGCCGATTACTTCCCGTCCATAGACTCCCTGAATACGGAAATCTATAACGAGTTTAACCGGCTGGGCATCGAATTTGCCTTTAACCAGATGGATGTCTACATCAAAAACACCAAGAGCGGGCAGGAGATTCGGCTTTCGGAGGATGACATGAGGGAGCTCTCCGGCTCCCGGCCGGAGCGGGAGAGCCCGCATGCCCCGGCCTTCACCGAGAACAAGCCCGTTCTTTAGGCGGGCGGGGCCCGGCGAGGATCCGGGCGGGTTGTATGACAAACCTGAGATAAAGTATAATTCAGGGGTGCATTTCAGGATCGCGGGCTCGGGGGCAAGTTCCCGGAGGCCCGGATTTTTTTAACCGGAAAACAGTGATAGTATGTTAGATTCCAAATATTTCCGTACGGAACTAGAATTCGCCAGGGAACGTCTGGCCACCCGTAATTTTGTTCTTGATACTGCAAAGCTTGAGGCCCTCGAGGAGCAGCGCCGGGAGCTTCAGGTAAAAACCCAGGATCTTCAGGCTCAGCGCAACTCCCTGTCCAAGTCCATCGGCATTGCCATGAAGAAGGGCGAAGACGTGGCTCCCGTCAAGGAGCAGGTTAAGAAGATCGGCGAGGAGCTGGAACAGGTCAAGGCCGCTCAGGACAAGGTGCTGGCTGACATCAGAGAATATGCTCTCACGGTGCCCAATCTTCCTTCCGATACCACCCCGGTAGGCAAGGACGAAACTGAAAACGTCGAGGTAAGACGCTGGGGCGAACCCCGGAAATTCAGTTTCCCGGTTAAGGATCACGTGGCTCTGGGCGAAGAGCTTCATCAGGAGCTGGACTTTGACAATGCCCGGAAGATCTCCGGGGCGCGTTTTGCGGTAATGAAGGGCGACATTGCCAGACTGCACCGGGCTCTTTCCCAGTTCATGCTGGATCTCCATGCGGAGAAGCAGGGCTACACCGAATGCTATGTTCCCTATCTGGTAAATCTGGACAGCCTTTACGGCACCGGCCAGATGCCGAAGTTTGCCGAGGATCTTTTTCATACGTCTCTGGACGGCAATGCCGACGGCGACAGCGTTAACCGGCATTTCTGCCTGATCCCCACCGCCGAGGTGCCCCTGACCAACATGGTGCGGGATGAAATTCTGGAGGAAAAGGATCTTCCCATAAAGATCACCGCCCACACTCCGTGCTTCCGTTCCGAAGCCGGTTCCGCCGGCCGCGATACCCGCGGTCTTATCCGCATGCATCAGTTTGACAAGGTGGAGATGGTACAGATTGTTCACCCCGACAAGTCCTGGGAGGCTCTGGAAAGCCTGACTCATGATGCGGAGGAGGTGCTCCAGCTTTTGAACCTGCCTTACCGCGTGGTGGCTCTTTCCACCGGCGACATGGGCTTCAGCTCTGCCAAGACCTATGACCTGGAGGTCTGGGTGCCGGCTCAGAACACCTACCGCGAGATTTCCTCCTGCTCCAACTGCACCGATTTCCAGGCCAGAAGAATGCAGGCGCGTTTCAGAGACGCTTCCGGAAAGACCCGTCTGGTGCACACCCTGAACGGTTCCGGTCTCGCCGTGGGCCGCTGTCTGGTAGCCGTAATGGAAAACTATCAGCAGGAGGATGGTTCCATTGAGGTGCCCGAGGCGCTCAGGAAGTACATGAACGGCGTTACCGTCATTAGGCCGTAGGAAAAAGCTGAGAAACAGTCAGGAAAAAGAAAAAGGCGTGTCCGTACAAAAGGAGGCGCTTTTTTTGTCTGTTTTCTGGCAGGCTGCGGGCTCAATACCAGGCAGCAGCAGGAACTCGCTTATCGTGTTACCCGGGGAAAGCCGGAACTCCTGCTGCCGATTTTTCCAGCATTTACACATAGGGACTTTGCCATGAGCAGCATTGAAATTAAAAAAATCAGCATTACGGAGTTATCCTCAGATGCCATTGTGAATGCGGCCAATGAGGGACTTTGGGCCGGCGGCGGAGTTTGCGGCGTCATCTTCAGAGCTGCGGGGCACGCCTCTCTCAGCGAGGCCTGCCGCAAAATCGGTCATTGCGCTACCGGTTCGGCAGTTATTACCCCAGGGTTTGATCTGAAAGCCAAATACATCATCCATGCCGTGGGACCGGTATGGAGAGGGGGCAAAAACGGGGAGAGCAGCGCCCTCAGCGGAGCTTATCGCCGTTCTCTGGAACTGGCCTTGGATAACGGCTGCGCTTCAATTGCCTTTCCTTTGATCTCCTCCGGCATCTTCGGGTATCCTGCGGAAGAGGCCTGGAAAACCGCTATTCTGACGTGCCGGGATTTTCTGGCGGCCGGTAATAAAATTGACATCGTTTTTGCGGTGATAGATGACAGTTTCCTGGAAGAGGGGCGCAGCGTTCTCAAAAAGTTTGCTCCGGAGTATGCCGTTGCCTGCCGGGGCGACTGGAAAAGTTTTGCCATGCCGGCCCTGCATGACACCTTTATTTTGGAACAGGAATTTACCCCGGAACAGATGAAAGCCCTGCGCAGGGGAAATATTCCCCGCGGGATGGAGGATAAATGGTTCTGGTACATGGAGGGCGACACTCTTTTTGCGCATCGCAGCTGGACCGGCTATTGCATCTTCAGAATTGATTTCGGGGCAAATCAGCATCATCGGGTTACCGTTAACCGGGATCCCCGGCAATATGAAAACACCGATATCGCCAGGGATCGAGAAACTTTGAACAAGCTTCTCTCTTTTTGGAGCGCCGCTCCCTATGACAGCTATCAGGAATGGCTGTCCGAGACTATGGATGCCGTTAAGGGAGCGGCTTCCGGGGGCCATGAGTCCTGAAGCCGGTATTTTCAGGAAGGTAACCTCGTATCTCTCATATAAGCCAAGGCTTTTGCCTGCATGTTCGGCAGCGCCGGATAATCGTAACTTCCCGGCGATTGTTGCATAAAGCCGTTCGCCCCTTACCAAGGACCTTGGAGTTCAGGGTGCTGCGTCTGAAAATGCCATAATCATCCGACAAAACGCTGCGAAATTTTGTGACACCTCTTTCCGCACAATCCTGACAGGTTGTTCTTTAAATTCCTGATCCCCGCCGCAATCCCCGGTAAACCATTGTTTACAAAGGCCAATATCAGAAAGGCGGCAGGAGAGCCGGGAGATCATTTTCAGAAAAGGTCAGAAGGGCGGGAACCGCAGAAGCACTTGTGATGCCGCCCGGGCTCTTATTCGGGATCTTGATTTGGAAAGGCCCGGGAATTTCGCAAGGTCCTAATCGTCAGCCAGAAGCTCGGCTATGTCAATCCAGGCCCAGCATATGTTGATGCTGTTACAGGTGTTCACGAATTCCTCAAATGTGGTTCCGACCACCAGCGGGTTCTTGTTCGTATCGTAAAAAGTGCCAATCTTCGGATTAACCCTCGGGCTATCTGGGATATCCTTCCGGAACATCACCACGTGAGCGCGTTTGCCGTATTTTTCAAGGATCATGTCAAAATCCTTTTCCGCAGCAATAACCCACTCCCCGCAGAGATTGCACCCGTTGGATTTGGAGAGGAGATGATCAGCGGTCTCGTCATTAAGCCGCTCCCAGCCCTCCGGGAGTTCCTGGCGATCACCCCAGTAAAGAACATTGCCATCGATTTCGTTATCATCGTCGAAATTCATAACACACCTCAGGAAACTGAATTGAACAGAATGAATTGCGGAACTGAAGGCTCGTGCGGTGAAGGAAAGCGGCCGTACCAGAATTCTTCAGATCGTTCCGCATGTCTATATAGTATTAAAACAATGTGTATAAAGTCTAGGAAAAATCAGATAAAAAATAACACATGTTTTAAAAGTTTGAAGTGTGTCATATATTTGCGATCTTTTGAAAAAAGCTCCAGTTGGGACACCGGCGAGGTTAAGGATCCGGAGAAACGGAGCTGCGGTGCGTGGAAAAGGCGGCTCTGCAGAATCTTTCGGGATATCAGAGAAGGAGGAGAGGGGAATATGGAATTACCGGCATACTCAAGATCTTTCCGGTGAGTACCCTGTTCAGATAATGGCATCAGACACCTTCAGACCACAGCCCAAGCTATTTTCCGACGATTTCTGATTGCCCTGGAGCACGGCAGTCCTGATTTCCGGATACCAGCCCGAACCTGTTCATTTCTGTTTAGCTTAGCGCTCTCGTTCTGCTTTAAAACGGCGCTCTATTTCATAAACAGGATCCCGGTGCTGATAAAGAAAGCGATCAGTAAAACCACGCCGGCCAGAGCGCTGAGAATAAGGCCCGCCTTATCTTCTCTGGGAGGCGGCAGTCTTTTCAGGAAATGGGCGGTGTCGCAGGAACGGCTGGTAATGTAATAGTCATTCATGTCATGGGTTTCCGCGCTGTCGGTAAAGCCGTTTTCCCGGGCTGCCAGGATGAGAATGGCGGTGATGCGGAGAGCGGCCTTCGAGTGCTTCAGAGACCAGAAGCTGAGAACGGGAAAACTGCCCGGACGGTGTTTCCTGACATCAATAATGTAGTTGCTGCCCAGCTCCCGGGATTTGGCGGTCAGGATCTCCCGGATCTCATCGTCAGTACTTTCATGTTCCAGAAATATTTCCAAAGCTCCCCGTCCGGTTACCCGGGGACGTATTTCGGGATCCAGCAGAAAGTCCGGCTCCTTCATGTCCGGAAGCCAGACAATGTCTTCGGAGATATTGTAGAGGGGATAAAGAGCACCGCTGTCTTCGGGGTTGGTCTTTTCGGGAGTGGTCATTTGTCCGGAGCTCCTGTTTTCTGTTTGTCATTCCGGCGGGAGTTTCGGAGCAGCATAGCCCGCATCAGGCGTTCCGTGTCATCCTGAAAGGATCCCGCATGATCCTGAAGACCATTCAGGCTGCCATGCTCCCTGAGCATCCTGAGAAGTCTGATAAGGTCTCCCGGAATCTCCGCGGCAAAACCTTCGTCCAAAGTTCTTCTGAGGAAGTATCTCAAAATGCCGATGGCGTCATTAAGAGGGCCGGTGATCTCCCGGCGGTTCCGGAGCACGAGACCGGTAAGCGAAAGCTCCCGGTTGCGGAGCCGTTCCAGTTCCCGGTTCTTTTCTGAAAGAATGTCCGGAAGATACCCTCTGGCATCTTCTTCAGCTTTATCGTTTTCTGCTTGCGGAGGAGGGGCGGCAGCCCCCGGGGCGCCGGCTTTGCCGGTGTCCCCGGGAGCTTTTTCAGAACCGGAATTTCCGGCGGTATTCTCTGCGGTATTTCCCGCGCTCTCCGTATCCGCTGTCCCGGACTCCTGAAGCTCCTTAAGCAGCCTGGTAATGGTGCTGTAGGAGCCGTGGCCCAGAGCATTCCGGATACTGATGACGGTTACCGGCTGCTGCCGGGCCCGGAGGGCGTCCCGGGCCTGCTGCACTTCAGTAATGGTAAGCCTGGGCATAGCTCCGGTTCCTTTCAGTAAGATCCTCCAGCATCCTGATAATGGCATTCAGGCTTTCCGCGCCGCCGGCAAATTCCGCCGCTCTGGGGGAGTTTTTGATGTTTTCGGTTTCCGCGATGAAGTGTCGGATCACCAGAGATTTCAGATGCTTTATGGTGCCCTCCGAGAGATCCGCCACCTCCCGGGTCAGCACCCGATCCGGGCGGACTCCGGTCAGAAAATCCGGGAGATCGCTTCTTTCCGGAAGATGCCGGAGGACGATTTCAGCCAGGGCATATAAAAAAACATACTCTCCGATAAGAGCAGGGTTTTCCAGCGCCTCGCGTTCTTTTTCCAGCTCCTCGATATGTCCCTGCACTCTGGCAATGGTCAGATTGGTTTCATAAAGCACCCGGGCGGTTTCCGCCTCTCCGGAGGCGCCGGCCCGGTTTTTCAGATAACTGGTTTTGGAGATCCGGGGGGTGGAGAGCCGATGCTCCTCCAGCACCTTTCTGATGGTGCTGTAGGAGCCCCGGCCGGTCATTTCCCGGATACGGTTCAGGCTCAGAGGAGAGCCCGCCGCCAGAAGCTTCCGGGCCGCTGCCAGAATTTCATCATGTGTTACCTGATCCATTTGCCGGCTCTTCTCCCTCAGGTGTTACCGGTGATCCGTCCCGGGGGCGGCGGTTTCGGCGGCGCCGGAACCGGAAAGGGCGCTCTCTCGGGCGGTGTCCCGGAAGAAGGGGTTTTCTGCGGCATATTTTTGCTTAGGAGTTTCCGCAGGCAGGCTGTCCCCGGAAGCAGATCCCAAGATCTGCGCCGTCTTTGCATCGTTAGCTCCGGAGGCTAAAGCGGAAAGCTTCTCCGGCTTTAAAACCGAAGCTGAGGCTTCAGAATGCCCCTCTTTGTCCGGGGCTGTTCCGGATTTCAGCGGCGCGGCACTGCGGGGTAACCTCTTGCCTTCATCTCCTGCGGCGCCTTTTCGGGATTCAGAGATGACCTTAGAGGCCGGATCCTTCGGGGCGGATTTTGCGGAGGCTGGCGGTTCCGGAAGCTCCCGGCATTCCGGGTTGTCCGGGGTTACGGCATAGCAGTCTCTGAAGTAAGGCTCTCCGGCGTTCCGGTCTTTCGCTTCCAGGGCGGCGAACTCCTCCTCCAGCACCTCCAGAGGCTCCAGGATCTCCGGAATCCTGTTCTGCACAATTTTGTACACAATGGATTTCTTAAAGGTCTTCCCGGCCCTGAGCACCGGACAGCGGGTTAAAAGCCGGGGCTGATTCACCGCATCCGGAAAATATTCCGGCTCCAGGGCAATGCCCTCGTGCTTCCGGTACACCTTGTTCGGGGTGCGTCCCGGCACGCCCTCCAGGGCGTTCCCGCTGTATACCTGAAGGGCGGGATAATCCGAATAGACCTCCAAGGTCATCATGGTTTCCGGACAGTAAAGCTCGGCCATGAGATAAACCGGGCATCTGTCGGGATCCTGAGTGTCAAACACTGAGGCCCCCTCCGGAAGCCGGGGATCCCGGAAGGCCAGGGTGTGATCGATGCCGTCAAAGGGATAGCATTCCGTGGCGGCCTCAATGTTGTAGGAAAGGGGCAGGATGCCGGAAAAGTCCAGGGGCGAGTCCTCCTGAGAGGTCACCCCGCCGTCCGGAATGCCGCTTTCGTCACTGGTGAGGATCTCCGCCTTTTCCGCCTTGAGGAACTGCCCCTCAAGACTGTTCCGGAGGCTGAGATTCCAGTAGATATGGCTGGTAATGTTAACGGGAGTATCCCGGGAGGTAACTGCCTGGTAGTCAATATGGAGGGCGTTTTCGTCATCCAGGGTATAGGTAACCTCCAGAGTGAGATTGCCTGGGAAGCCGTTATCCATATCCGGGGACACCAGCTTCAGGGTAACGGAGGCGGGAGTTATTTTGGTGAAGGTAAATCTCTTTTCCGAAAATCCTGCAATGCCCCCGTGGAGGGTATGCTCTGAAAACGAGTCCCGCACCAGATTGTAATCAGTGCCGTTGAGCCGGAAGGAGCCATGGGCAATGCGGTTAGCTACCCGGCCCACGGTGGCTCCCAGCTGGATCCTCTGCTCGGCATAGCGGGAGGGCTTGGTGCCTAATACCGGATGATAGACCAGCTTATTTGCGGGATCCCATACCGAAAAGTCCAGCACGGTGGCGCCCCAGTCCATAATGGTCACGGTGTTTCCCTGCGCATTGGTGATGGTGTTTATCACAGCCCCCTCGGAATACGGCAGGGCGTGGAGCCAGGTGGTGTCCGCCTTTTGGGAATCCTCCAGAACCTCATTCTGATTCCGGGCAGCCGGAGGAGTGTCCGAGAAGTCCCCGGGCTCGGGTTTGCCGGAATAGGTGATAAAGAGCAGGGGATCGATGACCCGGCGTTCCCGCACAGCCGGTTTCGGGGGAGCGGGAGGAGTTTCCGGCTTGCGGGGGATCCGGCCGCCTTCTCCGTCCAGAGCCCGGGGGCCGGCCGGAATCTCGGAGGCAGCATCTTCGGGCTCGGGGTTAAGAGAGGAGACTTCAGGCACGGTGTTGTCCGGAGAAGCGTTTTCCGGAGTGACGTTTTCAGAAGGCTGGCTTGCTTCTCCGGAGTCCTTGGCCTTGTCCTCCGGGGCTATCCCGGAGTCTCCGTTATCCTCTTTATTATCCGGGGCAGC
>NZ_JBGVBR010000360.1:0-5993 GCF_045225735.1 Succinimonas sp.
CAGTCTGTCCCCGGATCCCGGTATCTGACTCTCCCGGTAATACAGATTCTTCAGAAGATCGGGATCCTGCGTCATCCACCACCGGTATATCTGCATTTCCGGCTGATTCTCGTAATTCTGCTTCATGAACGCTGCCAGCGTTCCGATCCCCGACTCCTGAAAGATCCCGGGGTTCGGGACCATCTCCTGCTCTGTTCTCTCCCGCACGGTCTCCACGAGCTCCATCAGGAGTTTCCGGCTGTTCCTGGGCGTTTCGAGATTCCCCGTCCACGCGGCTACTGTTATCAGATCGTCCTGAAGGTTCTCCGGATTGTCCTCCCAGATGATCCGGAGCAGGGTTTCCATTTCCGTCATGTTGTCCTCCCATAGCTCGAACATCAGACTGCTGATGATCCGGGCTTCCGGCAGGCGATCCTGAAGAAGCTCCTCCGAGATGGTCTCCCAGCGAGTCTGCATGAGTTCCTCCGCTCCGGTTTTGTCCAGTCCCTTGCTGTAGTGCTGATTCAGGGTCTCCTGAAGGGCTTCGTGAATCTTCGTTTTGACTGTCTGTATGCTGCTTGCTTCCATTTCTGAATTCCCCATTCTGTTTTTGCTCATTCTGTTTTTGCAGAGTCTCAATCTGTTTCTGAAGATCTGCTATCGTTCTCTGTAATTCGGTAATTGCGGCATCGTTAGCATTGCCTGCGGTGACGCCGTTAACGGGATCGGTGGTAACGCCGGAATTTCCGCCGGCAGCATTGGGGGCATTGCTCTTTTCTGTTTGGCGAGAGGAAATTTCTTCCCGAAGGTCGGCATTGCTGCGGGGATGAACCTTTGAGGCCTCCTGCTGAGCTTTCTCGGCCAATCTGTTCTGAGCGGCCCTTTCCGCTTCCCGGAGATCATTTTCCCGGGCGTTCCGGAGCTCGGGATCGGAAATTTCCGAAACCACCTTCTCGGCGATTCTGATTGATGAACCGAGGGTCTCTTCCGGGAACCACTTGGCAAATTGCTCTCTGTTATCGGTAAATCTGATGAAGTAGCCGCGGGAGTCTCTTTTGGCGCCCAGTCTTTCGGCCTCAGGAGATTCGTCCAGGGGAACAATAAGCCGGATTTTGAGATCCTGATTGGTCTCCTTGTACTGATTGACGGCGATATTGGAGTGAATCATCTTCATGGAGGCGTCTGCGGCGGTTTCCGCTTCCTTGATCAGAAGCTCCTTCGTAACCTCCTTTTCGATATCAGGAAGATCCTTCACATATTCATTGGCCCATGCGTCAATGTACTGGGCGGAGGTCTGAATATACTGCACGGGGAAGCCGCTATTGACCATCATCTTGCAGGCGGTCATTTCGGCAATAACCTCCTCCCGGGCGTATTCGGGAGAATGCTTGCTGGTGATCTGTCCTATTGCTCCCTGCTGACTCCGGAGGTAATGGCTGATTTCATGAAAGAGCTGGTTATAAAACCTGCCGTGATCCCGGTAAAGTTCAGGATTGGCTGCCCGGGAAGGGATGGTGATTTTTCCGGTCTTGACGTTAAAGGAAAACCGGGAGGCCGTATCGTCCACCTCGAAAATGCTGGTGTTTTCCGTGTCAGGAGCACAGAAGCCGGAGACGTAGCTGTGAGCCAGAGACAGGTTGGTCTGATACGGCTCGCCGGATCTGTAAAGGCGTAATACCTGATCGGCTGCGGCCTCGCCGAAAACGGCGGTAACGGGGGCGCTGCTGTCAGCGGTCATTACCGGAGTGCGTGGCTCGAAATAGAGTGCAACATTAAGAAGTTCGAGAAAATTGCTCATTTTAAGTTCCTTATTTTCCGTGTTTAATGAAATCTAAGATGGCGTTAAATTCATGGCTCCTGGCAAACTCAGCGGCAGCGCTGATGTCATCGGGGAAAGAGCCGATCCCGATGGGTTCTGAGAGATTGAGAAGCTCGGAAGCTGTTTCCTTTGCGGCTGCGGCGCCGCAGTACAGATCCAAGACCATGCAGCCCCATGCGTCCTCCATGGCGTTATGAGACTTCCCCATGCGGTAGTGCGGGTAATGCTGCCGCACCTCGGGGGTATTCAGGGCGTCGGTCAGCTTCATGCGGGGTTTTTGCGCGATGCTCATAAACCGGGTCATGACGTCGTGAATGTCCGTGTTCTCAAAGAAACGGCAGAGAAAGGACGCGTCAAACTGAGCGTTATAGGCGGCGAAGATCCTGTCCCGGAATATGCTCCGAAGCTCGTTCTCCAGAGAATCGAGAGTCGGAGCGTCCTTCACCATTTCCGGGGTGATGCCGTTAATCAGCTGAGCCTCCTCCCACGATGCGTGGCGCAGGGGCCGCACATAGGTGCAGAGCTCCCAGTTTGCCGCGCTGTCGCATATGGCAATCTGGATCACCTCGTCGGTTTTCGGATCCAGTCCCGTGGTTTCTACATCAACGTAGCATTTTTCCTTCATTGCTTCTTTTCCTCGTTTATCATGGGCTTGCCGTTTGCATCCTTGAATTTAAGCTTGCAGTTCGGGTAACCGGAACAGCACCACCAGAAGGAGCCCTTCATGATCTTGCTGGCCAGCCGCATCAGCGGTTTCCCGCACCGCGGACACTTGTACTTGCTGTCCAGGGGGCGGTTTTCAAATTCAATGGAAAGGTTCTTTGATTCCTTCTTGTAGACGATTTTTCCGGAGAACACCTTGCCGGTTTTGAGACTCTTGAACTTTTTATCAAGCACCTTACCGGTTCCGGCTAAAGCGTTTTTAAGGTCGGTATCTGTCAGGCTGTAGGAAAACATCTCCTTGGAGAGCTTTACGCCGCATTCATCGCAGCACCAGCTGAACTTTTTGGAATACAGGGGTTTTCCGCATTCGGGACATTTAAAGTCCGTGGGAGTCCCCTTGTATTCTCCCGGCACATAGTTCTCCTTGGCCTTGGTGACTTCGGTAAGAACGAAGTCGCAGATCCTGCGTTCAAAATCATGCGGCTGGGCGCCTTCGGAGATCAGGCTGAGATCCCGTTCCCACAGGGCGGTGGTAACGGCAGAAGTAAGGGATTCGGAGACTTCTTTGAGAAGGTTCCGGCCTTCTGGAGTGCTCACAATGAACTTGCCTTCCTCCCGGATAAATTTCGCCTTCAGTTTTTCAATGATGGCGGCCCGGGTGGCGCTGGTTCCGATGCCGTCGCCGTCACGCAGGATCTTTTTGATTTCCGGATCGTCGATATACTGATAGACGTTAGCCATGGCCTTTATCAGAGATCCTTCGGTAAATTTCGGCGGGGCTTTTGTCCTTTTGGTCTGCGAGGATACCGAGAGGCATTTCACATGGTCGCCCTCCCGGACGGTCGGAAGCTCCTGAAGTTCCTCCTTCTCCTCCCCGCCGTCGTCATAGACGGCTTTCCATCCCTGATTTTCCGCCACGGTTCCCCGGGACTCGAAGGTGTAATTTCTGACCTGAGTTCTGATCACGGTTTTGCGAACCCGGGAAGCCGGATAAAACTGGGCAATGTAGTTACGGCATACCAGCTCGAAGATCTTTCGTTCATCCTCCCCGATCTGGGTAATGTCGGTTTCGCTGGGATCTGCCGCAACCGGGATAATGGCGTGGTGGGCCGTGGTTTTCTCCGTGTTCCATGTTCTGGAGTGTATGGAGGGATCCGCTCCCGCGATTTCCTTCGCAAGATCCGGAAGGAGCCTTTTGATGGTTTCCAGAACACCTGCGGCATCGGCATACTGATTCTCCGGAAGATATTTGCTGTCAGTGCGGGGGTAGGACTGAAACTTCATCTCGTAGAGAGACTGACAGAGCTCCAGCGTCCTTTTGGCGGAAAAACCGAATTTAGCGGAGGCCGCAGCCGTGATGTCGGCAAGATTGAGGCCCAAAGGCTGCTGAATCTCCTTCTCCTCGGAGGAATATGAGGTGATTTCGGAGTCCGCTCCGGAGCATTCCGCGGAGATTTTGTCGGCTACGCTTTTGTCAGTGAGTCTCCCTTCATGGTCAGTGCCTTCCTGTAATTCATCAGGAAGGAATATCCCCTTGTAGGCTCCGAAATCTGCCCAGAGCTCGTAATAATCGGCGGGTTTGAAATTCTCGATCTCAAGATCCCGGTCAGCGACCAGCTGCAACGTGGGAGTCATGACTCTCCCCACATTTGAGAGGTGATGATTGGCGATTGAGTAGGCCCGCGAAAGGTTGATGCCTACCAGCCAGTCGGCTCTTCTCCGGTACTCGGCAGCATTGCACATGCCCTGATAATCATCATTGGGCTTCAGATTGTTAAGGGCGTTCTCGATTGATTTCCGGTCTATGGCATTTGCCCAGTACCGCAGGTAGGTTTTGGGCTTGTTTGGTGATTCCCAGATAATTTCATCAATAAGGAGCTGCCCTTCTCTGTCGGGATCTCCGGCATTTATGACAACATCGGCTTTTCCGATAAGCTCTTCAATAAGCTCTGTCTGTTCGCGTTTTCCGGGATCCTTATTTAGGATCCACGTTTCCGGAAATACCGGAAGCTCCTCGAACCGCCACACCTTTTTGCCGTTCTTGCCCGTAGGAACGTCTGCCGGAGTATATTCATCAAGTCCGGCCATCTGATACATATGTCCGGAAGCCCAGGTAACGACGGTTTCAGCGCTGTCAGAGCATTTGATATAGCCGGTCTCGGTGGTTTTGATGCCGATGACCCCGGCAATAGCCCGGCCCACGCTGTTTTTTTCCGCAATAATAAGTCTCATTTCTGTCTCCTAAAACGTGATTGCCGGGGTGAGCCTGCTTACCACGTCGCTGGTACGGAGCAGGCCGAAATACCGGGAATCGAAGCTGTTAGGGCGATCCGTTAACACGAGAAGATCGCCGTCCGCTAATGTGCCCTCAAAAGACCACACCGGAAGAAGCCGCCCTTTTGAATCGGAGCTTTTGGCCCTGCTGTTGGGGATCAGGGTGTCATTTACGGTTATTCCGGAAGCCGTGGTTTTAACCGTGTCGCCCTCGCAGGCGGCCACGCGTTTGATTAAGGGAGTTACCCAGCATTGCCGGTCTCCGTCCATTAAATACCTGCGATTCAGGGCCTCCTCCAGAAGCGGAGTCTTTTCCGGACACAGGAGCACAATGTCACCGGCATGAAGCTTTGGGGATACCGGGTGCTTTCTGTAAAGCCCGGGAGGCATTGATGAAGTCCAGTTCTGCACGTAATGCTCTCTCGTATATGCGAGAGCCAGCATAGTCAGGCAAAACACGCCTGCGATGCCGCAGATATGAACTAGGGATGCCTTACTTTTCATCGGTGGATTCATACTTGTATTCGCCAAGCTCCTCTATGGTTTCAGGCAGCGGTTTGCCCTCAAATTTTGCGTTTTCGTTCTCTTTATCGGCTTTTTCCTCGGCGACAGTGGGGATTACCTTACCGGCGTCATATTCCTTAAGCTCCGGTTCTTCATCGTCAAAGGGGTTGTCATCCACTTCCGTGAATTGAGCCTTGGTTTCGGCTTTGAGATCTTCATTGGGGTCGTAGTCCCGATCCTTTGCCGCTATAAAATCGGAATTGTCCGGAGCCGCGATCCTTGAGCGATCCCTGAATACGCTGTCCATGAAATACAGGGGCTGCTTCCCGTAAATTGCCGGAAAACCCGCAACAAAAATCAGCATGTCCCCGGCCTCGATGATGTCTCCCTTGTCGTTCTTCTTAGGTGAAGGGAGCCTCATGCACTCATCAGGAGTCAGCAGGGGTCTCTGCACCTCCTGAATCGTCCGGGACGTTGAAACGTTGAAGCCGCTCCCGCTCTTCGTGATGGATTCCTTTACGATGGTTGTCTGTCCGGTAAGCTCGGAGAGGTATTTGGCCGTGTCCATGCGGTTCGGGGGATAGGCGTTTTGAATGTGGCAGTTAGACGTGATCGATTCTTCCTGTCCGTAGCCGCTCTCATTGGATTTAAGCTGAGAAAGATCCTGACAAATGAGGTAGCACTTGATGCCGTAACCGGCCACAAAGGCCAGAGATTCCTGCATTACGTCCAGCTTGCCCAAGGACGGAAATTC
>NZ_JBGVBR010000361.1:0-4527 GCF_045225735.1 Succinimonas sp.
TTCTGCGGCAACTGCGGAGCCTCCATGGACGGTCAGGGCGGAAATCCCTATGCCGGCAATCCCTATAACGGCAATGTTAAGAGCGGGAGATCCGGCGGTTCCGACAGTGCCAGGGCTCTGTCCGTGATGAATGAAATGAACAATATGCTGTACTGGATCGCCGGTTACGTGATCGTAACGGTGCTGGCGCAGATGTTTCAGTTTTTGACCATCGGCACTCTGTTTGCGTTAACCTATATCATGATAAAGACGCCTGCTCTGGCCGACAGATGCGGCGAAATTCTGGAGAATGACAGCGATCTTTCTCCCAGAATCGCCAAAGTGAGACCGCGGGTAAAGATGCTCTGGATCCTGTTTGCCGTGCAAATTGTCGTGACTATTGTCATGATTGCCGGGATAGTTATAGGGCTGTTTTTCCTGAACAGAAGTCCCCACGACACGGCTTTGATCGTGGGAGCTTGCGTTTTCGGGGTGTTTTTCCTGGTGTCCTTTATTGCTATTCTGGTTTACGAAATACTCCTCCTGATTGACTTCTTCAAGGTGAAGGAGGGGGTTGAAAGAGCGGTCAAGGGGTATTAGTCTGCTGTTTTTTCAGACTGTCAGGGGACTCCGGTTTTGCCGGAGTTCTTTGTTTAGAGGGCGGCTCTGCCGCTCTTCTGCGGCTCCGCGCTTATTTCGGGGCCTTTCTTTGGCTCCTGCCGTTCTGTTATCACCTCCCGTTTCCCTAATTTTTCCCGTAATAGATTATAATGAAGCCGTTAAATTTACAGTTTTCCTGCCGTTTTCGGGAAAGACCGGCTCATTTGCGGCTTGCTTAAGCCCCCTTGTCAGGGGATTCCCGGATACCCGAAAACGGCGCTCTTTATTGATGGAGATCAGCAGATATGAAATGTCCGGCCTGCGGCAATGAAATTACGGATGATGTGGTGTTCTGCCCCCGCTGCGGGAAGCATATCCCGGAGAGCGCTCCGGCGGTAAATGCCGGAGGGGCGGCCTCATCCTCTCCCAGAACCGATATTTCCGGCGGCAAAATGTGTCCCCGCTGCCAGATTCCCCTGCCCAGCGGGGCCGCCTTCTGCGGGAACTGCGGTGCTGCCGCGGACGGGAGCTCCGCTCCCCCTCAGGGCGGAAATCCCTATAACGGCAGAATGGCCGGCAGCATGATAAAATCCCGGCCCCGGAGCAATTTTTCTGAAAAGGCTATCGCCGTGATGAACGATATGGATTTCATGATGTACTGGATCATCGGCTATCTGGTGGCGCAGTTCATTCCCGGCCTCAATATGCTGAGCCTGATTGCCTTTATCTATATTCTGGTGCAGACCCCGTCTCTGGCAGACAAATGCGCCGGGATCCTTAATGATGACCGCGATCTTATGAGCCGGATTTCCCGGGTCAGACCCCGGGTGAAGGCTCTGTGGATCCTGCTGGCCCTGATAATTGTTTTATGCGGGGCAGGGGTTGTGATGATGATTGCCGGAGCCGCGATTTCTCATCATGAGGCTTCGGTGCTTCTTATTCTGGGTCTTCTGGTTCTTTTGATAATGGGCGTGCTTTGCATAGTAAGTCTGGTTTACCAGATACTCCTCACCATTGACTTCTTCAAGGTTAAGGAGGGCATTGACAGAATCGCCCGGGATTATTAAGTATCCGGGAGGGCGGCCGGCCGGGAGCTCAGGTTTTCTGGAGCCCGGTTTTGCCCGCCTGTCAGGTGCTGCATCCGAGGCCCCTTGACATGTCCTCGCGTCCCGCAGCTTAGTCCGGCGGAATATCGGGACAGCGCCATCGTTCCTGATCTCCCGGAAAGATAAAAGGATCTCATGAAATATCCTATGAGAGCTCCGGCCCTGAGCGGAGCGGTTTTCGGGGACAAGTCCGGCCGCTTTTACGTACCCATCAGCCTTGTCTTTTCCGGAGTTTTATTCCGGGTTCCCCATTTTCTGCGGATAATGGTTTATAATGCGCCGCTGTGTACAGGCCGGCGTTTTCCCGGGAAGGCGGGCAATGGCTGACAGCAATAACTGATGACAACTGCATGTTTTAAAAGGAGAGCAGCAACATGAATTGCGCATTTTGCGGCAAAGAAATCGATGATGATGTTAAGGTCTGCCCGTTTTGCAGAAAATACATCGCCAGAAATGTTTCCGGCGTCAATTTAGAAAAGCCCGCGGCTGAGCCCGCAGCTATGCCTGCTGCAGAAACGGCGTCTTATGCAGAAGAAAAGCTGTGCCCCTGCTGCCAGACTCCCGTAAAGCCGGGGGCTTCCTTCTGCGGCAAATGCGGCGCTTCCCTGAATGGCAGTTCCGGGGGCTATCAGGGCAATAATCCCTACAGCGACCAGGGAAATTCCGGCGGCAGGGACAGAGCCACCGGCATCAGGGCGACTGCTCTGATGAAGGACATGAATATCATGCTGTACTGGATAATCGGCTGCATTGCGGTGAATTTTGTGCCTTATATCGGCACCTTGCTGACCTATGTGGCCTATATTTACATTCTGATCCAGACACCGTCTCTGGCCGACCGTTGTTATCAGCTGCTGGACGGCGAGGGCGATCTTATGGCCCGAATCGCAAAGGTCAGACCCCGCATCAAGCTTTTGTGGGGCCTGTTCGCGGGTTATGCTGTTACGGCAATACCCGCGGTGGTAATATTGCTTAACCTCGTTTCCGAGATGCAGGCGCTCCAGGAAGCCGGAGGGCATCTCGATACCTTTCCTCCCATGTTTATGCCGGCATTGCTGCTTCTTCTGATCGCCACGGTGTTCTGGCTGGTTTCACTGGTTTTCCTGATCATCATGTTCATTAATTTCTTCAAGGTTAAGAGCGCCGTGGAAAACATAGCCCGGGGCTATTAAGTTCTCCCGGCGGTCTCTCGTTTGATGAGGTTTCAGAAAGCTCCGGTCTCCCCGGAGTTTTTTGTTTGGCGAGCTTATGCCACTCCTCTTGAATGCTCTCCCTGAAAGGGTGTCCCGGGGTTCATGACCAAGGCAGGGCGGGCCGGAATCCCTTCCGTCCCGCCCGTTATTTAACGCCGATTTCCTGCCATATCCCCCGGTTATGGAGTATAATGCGCTACTGATTTTTTATTAACAGCCTCGCACAAGGCTGCAAACGGACGTTTTGAAACGTAAAAGGTTAATCTATGTCAATGCGCTCAATCTACTGCGGCGACGTCAATGAACAGTATCTCGAAAAGGAAGTAACTCTGTGCGGCTGGGTGCACCGGCGCCGCGATCTTGGAGGTCTTATCTTTATTGATATGCGTGACCGCGCCGGAATTGTTCAGGTTTATTTCGATCCGGATCAGAAGGAAGCCCATGAGAAGGCCTCCGAGCTTCGCAACGAGTTCTGCATTAGGGTGCGGGGTATTGTGAAGGCCCGTCCGGAGAGTCAGATAAACAGCAAAATGGCCACCGGCGCCGTAGAGGTTCAGGCCCGGGAACTGGAAATCATTAACCGTGCCGCGCCTCTGCCTCTGGACTTCAATCAGGACAATACCGAGGAACAGCGCCTCCGTTTCCGCTATCTGGATCTGAGACGTCCGGAGATGCTGGAGCGTTTTAAGCTGAGAGCCCGCATTACCGGCTATGTCCGCCGCTATCTGGATGACCACGGTTTTATCGATACCGAAACCCCGGTGCTGGGGAAGCCCACTCCGGAAGGCGCCCGGGACTACATCGTGCCCAGCCGAATTCACCACGGCAAGTTTTATGCTCTCCCTCAGTCCCCTCAGCTTTTTAAGCAGCTTCTGATGATGAGCGGCTTTGACCGTTACTATCAGATCACCAAGTGCTTCCGGGATGAGGATCTCCGGGCCGACAGACAGCCGGAATTCACCCAGATCGATATTGAGACCTCCTTTATGACGGCCCGGGAAGTGCAGCTGGTGGCCGAGGAGATGATCACGGGACTATTTAAGGAGATTACCGGCGCGGATCTCGGGGAGCTTCCGGTAATGACCTGGGACGAGGCCATGAGCCGCTATGGTTCCGATAAGCCGGATCTCCGCATCAGCACCGAGATGAAGGACATTGCTGATATTGTCAAAGACAGCGAATTTGCCGTATTCCGGGAGCCTGCCAATACCCCGGGCGGCCGGGTCTGCGCTCTTTCCTTCCCGGGGCTTCAGGACAAGATCACCCGGAAGAAGATCGATGAGTACACCGCCTATGTGAAGGTGTTCGGCGCCAAGGGGCTGGCCTGGATGAAGGTGCTTCCTAATGCTGAGGTGCAGTCTCCCATTGCCAAGTTCCTGACTCCGGAAATGATTCAGGGCATTCTGGAACGCACCGGTGCCGCTGCCGGCGACGTGATTTTCTTCGGGGCTTCCCAGGACAAGGTGCAGATATCCACCGCCATGGGCGCTCTCAGACTTAAGGTGGCCAAAGAATTCGGTCTCGTTTCTCCCGGCTTCCAGGCTCTCTGGGTGGTGAATTTCCCCATGTTCGAGAAGAACGAAGACGGCTCCATTGCTGCCATGCACCATCCCTTTACGGCTCCCGAGGGCGTTTCCGCGGAGGATCTT
>NZ_JBGVBR010000362.1:0-3102 GCF_045225735.1 Succinimonas sp.
TCAAAGAAGTTCATTCCGAAAAGATGAACATCGGACAAAGGCCCCATGGAAAGAGAGGACAAAGCGCCAATGGCGGTGCCGGCCACGGTTACCGCAAGCGCGGCCCGGGCCCGGGTCATTTTGGCCTTGTCCGCCAGGAAGGCCGTGGCCACCTCATGAAGGAACATGGCGGAGGTAACGGCAGCCACAAAAAGGATGAAGTAGAAGGATACCGGAATCAGCCAGTTCAGGAAGGCGTGATCCGCCAGAGAGGAGTTAAAGACGCTGGGGAGGGAGATAAACACCAGGCCGGCTCCCGAGGACGGGGAGGCCCCTGCCACGGAAAACACCGCCGGGAAAATGATAAGACCGGCCATTATCGCCACCAGAGTGTCCATGAAGCCTACGGACACCGCTGTGCGATTCAGATTCACATGCTCCGGAAAATACGAAGCGTAGGTCACGAGGCCCATGCCGATGGAAAGGGAATAGAAGCACTGGCCGATGGCAGACAGAAATACTCCGGCAGTGAGATAGTCGGGATTGAAGGTGAAGAGGAAATCCAGAGCCTTGCTGAGTCCCGGCATGGTAAAGGCAAAGCCCACCAGCAGCACCATGATCAAAAACAGCATGGGCATCAGAATGCGGGAAGCCATCTCAATGCCGTTCTTGACTCCGGCCACGATAATGAAGTGAATGATCCCCATGGTAATGAACAGGGTGAGAAGCGGCTTCCAGGGGTCGGAAACAAAGCCGGTGAAGGTGCCGGCATAAAGATCCCCGGAGGCGGCTCCTGAGTTCATGAGATCCTCGATTTCCTGCAAGTGTCCGGAAACGGCCTCCCAGAGGTAGTAAAGCACCCAGCCTACCACCACATTGTAGTAGCAGAAGATCACAAAGGCCACCAGGGCTGAAGCATACCCGACAAACTGCCATTTGGAATCGGGAGCCAGAAGAGTATAGGCCTGGCCCACATTAGCCCGGCTCCTTCTCCCGATGACGAATTCGGTCAGGAGGAGCGGAAGCCCGAAAAGGAGAATAACAATAAGGTAAAACAGCAGAAACGCCGAACCGCCGTTCTCGCCGGTCTGGGTGGGGAAACGCCAGATATTTCCCAGCCCCACGGCAGAGCCGGCTGCCGCCAGCACTCCCGCAAGCGCGGTGGAAAACTTATGGGCGCTTTTGGTATCGCTCTTGGAATCACTCATAGAAACCGCCTGTTAAAAAATAAAAACCGCGGAATTTTAGCAGACTTTTGCGGTGATGCCCCAAAACCTCGCGGATCCGGCTCTAAAATTGCGAGCCCCGGACAGAAAACGAAAAAGCGATACCCCAGAGGCTCTGAATTATCAGGAGCGTGATATCCAAAAGCCGCGGCGGAAATCGTCTTTCCCGTTACCCGGCTCTTTTCTGAAAAAAACGCCCTGATCCCGCAAATCCTGTCCCGCCCTGCTGAAATCAGCCGGAAATCGTTGCAAAAATTGTGACGCACTTTACAATAAAAGACAGAGCGGCAAAGAAGCGACATCTCCAGGCACAAAGCAAATGGGAGTTGCCGCTGCCGCCGAAAAACGGTTCCGCACCGCTTTTAACAGTTATTAAAGGAGATCTCTATGAAATTCAAATGCAAGATCTGCGGTTACGTCTGCGAAGCTGACCAGGCTCCGGACATCTGCCCGAAGTGCCAGAAGGAAGGCGTTATGGAAGCTCTTCCGAAAAACAAGTATGCCGGCACCAAAACCGAAAAGAATCTTCTGGAGGCCTTTGCCGGAGAGTCCATGGCCCGGAACAAGTACACCTATTTTGCCTCCGTGGCCAAGAAGTCCGGTTATGAGCAGATTGCCGCCCTGTTCCTGAAAACCGCTGAAAACGAAAAGGAGCACGCCAAGCTGTGGTTCAAGGCCCTGGGAGGCATCGGCAGCGTGGAGGAAAATCTTCTTGAAGCCGCCGAGGGGGAAAACCACGAGTGGACTGACATGTACGAACGCATGGCCCGGGAAGCCGAAGAGGAAGGCTTTGCCGAACTGGCCGAACAGTTCCGCGGCGTGGCTGCCATTGAAAAGCATCACGAGGAACGCTACCGGAAGCTTCTTCAGAACATCAAAAACAAGGAGGTGTTCGACAGAGCCGGGGTTCATATCTGGGAATGCCGTAACTGCGGGCACATTGTGGTAGGCACCAGCGCTCCCGAGGTTTGCCCGGTATGCAACCATCCCAGAAGCTTCTTTGAAATTTCCGCCGAAAACTACTGATTAAGGCCGAAACTGCTAATTAAGGCCGGAGGATCATCACCTTGTCCAAAACGGGGTGGATGAATCCTGAAACCGAAAAACGGGCTTCCCAGGAGGCCCTTTTTTTTATGCCTCTGAAAAAGCGCCGTCCCCCGGCCCCGGCGGAAAAGCGCCGCGAACCGGCAATGACGGCAACCGGGTCTCGCCGGGGCTGGCAAATCAGAATCAGCTCCGCCCTCATCCCCCCGCAGGACAGCGACGGGGTGCGGAAGTGTATAGCGGGGTATGGCAGGGCAAAAGAACCGGGACATGGCAAGGCACATGGTATGACCGAAGCCGGAAGGGAGATTTTACTCATCAGGACAGGAAGTCTGCTTCTTCTTATCCTCCGGAAGAGACTTAACAGTAACCCTGAGATCCTCGGAAACCGCAAGCTCATAGTCATGGTTCTGACAGCGGAGCCGAGGATTCCCATGAGGCATTTCCTCCCGGATCCTGAGGAAAGCAGTGCCGGGCTTTTTGCCCGCGATGATAAACACCTTATCATAGCCGGCGCCCCGAAGTCTCTCATGATCCTTCTTCTTATAGCGTCTGTCCGTGGTGATAACGGCAATGTCGGAAGCAAATTCCGCATGATAAGAGGGGCCGCCGCCGTCAAAGGAATGAAAGGTGAGCTCCAGGGGCTTGGGCCCTTCCTGAGCCCGGGCCTCCCGGGCGGTGAACAGGAATCCTCCCAGGACTCCGGCTGAGAGAAGAAGGAGCAGCATAGCGACGGCAAAGATTTTCATAAAGCCTCCCGGGAACTCAGATCTAAAAAGCATTCTTCCGGTCATCATAGCAGAAACCGGGGCGATAAAAACAGCGAAGGTACACTAAAAACAGGTCAGGCAGT
>NZ_JBGVBR010000363.1:0-2228 GCF_045225735.1 Succinimonas sp.
AAGATCCCGTATTGAAAAAACGGCCAGTGGCATTTTAGCAGCCAGAAAACTCCATCCCGAAAGCTCTCTCTCGGAATTATACAATGATGACCTGATGCCCTTTGATTTAAGAAAAGCACATGAGGAAAATGACAAGGCGGTACTTGAGCTTTATGGCCTGAAAGCGACGGCAACAGAAGATGATATTGTGGAAAAGCTTTTTAAAATGTACTCCCAAAAAATAAAGAATTGTAAATGAAATAATTGCATTTTCTCAAATATTGATTTATCTCTATAATGGCATAAATAAAAGCGCCTGCTTATGATAAAACGGCAGACGCTTTCTTATTATTTTAAGAATGAAAATACAGGCTTAACTGTTCTGCCTGGCTTACGGTTTTTAGTTCCATGTCCGTTGATAAATTAAAATCAATTTTAAATTCTTCAGGTATATTTTCGGTAATCTTTGTTGTTTTGTTAATACCATCGTTGGCATTAACAGCCTCTGAAACCTTGTCATGATCAAATTTACTGAAATCGAGTTCTGACAAACGCTTAATCTCATTGGGAAGTAATGTCAAATGAAGCGCCGGACTAATAAAACTCTGATTAGCGTCTAAAATGGAAGAATTCTCCAGAATCCTTCTTCTCCAGCATATTCATTGAGTACTTGCCATTGTAGCTAATGTTAAGCGTGCCGTCTTTGTCTATGGAAACATCAAATTTATTCACACGAGTATCTGCAAAATTCGGCATGTAAATACTTGAATCATCAGGAGAAAAAGGGCGCTGTGATTCATGCATTACGGATGTGACTATCTCTTGGTGACAGACTGAGATAATGAGGTTAACTTTTAGCTTATCCTCCTTGGAAAGCGAGTTATAGGTTGCTGCCTCATTTTTTGTTACATATTGGGCAAGTTCATTGCGTGCTGTTTCGAAATCATTGGTGAGCTGTTTCCCGCCAGGCAGGTATATTTCAAAATTACGCGTAATGTCTCTGGCAAATTGAGTTGAATTCGGATCTGTGGAACAATTTTTTAAGCGACGAACATATATTCCATTGTATTGAGGCTTTTACTGCCGGTTTGACAATATCTGAATAGCTAGTGTCGATCTCGCCTGTATAATCCATGATCTTATTATACATAATATCTCGTATTTCTCCTAACGCGCGAAATCCTCGCAAATTACGCTTTTCCCAGGTTATTTTTTTATTATGTTGTCTTCCTCACATATACGCCGGAAACTTTCATTAAAATCTCCATGAGTTTTCGAGATGGTGTGTTTCTGAAGCCTCTCTGTTAAAACGACGCAGAAGCGCGCTAAAGTCTGGCGGTTCAGGAGGCGCTCTCATGATGTTTCAGCTGGATTAAGTCCTTAATTGCCAGCTCTCCCTGCCGGGGGCTTTTATGTTTTGCTATTGAGGAGCCGAGTCATCACAGGTTTTCTTCGGAGCAGAAGCGCAAGTAAAAGGATGGCGATTTCCTGAGAAACGAACCAGCCTTTTAACGAGATGCGGCAGGGGCAGAACGAGTTTTTCGGTACGGCACCGTCTTACTGAGTAATTTTCGGTCAGTTGCAAAAGGTGTAACATCGTAAGAAATCCCCTGTCTCCTGATGAGAGCCCTGAAACCTTCCGAGCCGGCGCAGAAAATGTCAGCTTCAGCGAATAGCCCTGAGGACAGGCAGGAATAAGTTTTCCCCGGAACGTATAATAGTAAGCGAAGGGATTTCCCCGGCGGCGCTGCTTTTTTCCCGAAAACATCTTATGAGGATTTCAGAAAGAGGCGGCGGGCGCTCTCATATTGAAGAGGAACAATGGGTTGGCGCGTATTCATAGGGGAGCATAAAGACTGCGGCATAATGGCTGAGCTACCGGTATGCGCCTGTTTTTTTTGCATATTTACGTGTTTTATCATGGAGTGTTTTCATGGGAATATTGAATGCTGCCGGCGGCGAACGGTCGGCTTTTAGCAGCTTTTTCTCCGGCAAGTCGATTCTGGGCCGGGCGGTGTTAGCGGCGCTGTTTCTTACTGTGCCAGTGGTATGCTCCGGAATAGGTTTCCGGGCTAAAACCCCGTCTCACAGCGCCGCAAAGGAGATTAGCCGTAAGGCCGAAGAATCAAAGGGCGGGGATCCGATTAAGGGCGGAGATGCTCCGGCAAAGGATATCAGGCTCACGGTTTTTGCTGCGGCCTCTCTCACGGAAACTCTTTCTGAGATCGGGAAAAGCTATGAGAAGGAGC
>NZ_JBGVBR010000364.1:0-2275 GCF_045225735.1 Succinimonas sp.
TACGAATCGGTGTCGTAATAGTCGGTGCTCTGGTAGACTATATTGTTTTTTAATTATTTTGCCATAGTAAATGCAACCTAAGGGTTGCAATAACTCTGGCAAATTTAGAAGTAGCCATAACTATGGCAAATGTGGTATCGTAAGGTTGCTGCGTCTCGGGTTAAGGAGGTTCCGAGATGAATCAAAGAAAACATTTGACCCTTCAAGACCGGCAGACCATTGAGCTGATGCTTAATGCCAAGAAGGATTTCACCGAAATAGCCCGGGCTATTGGCAAATACAAAGGTACTATTTCCAGAGAGGTTCGGACTCATGCTGAGTACATCCGTGTCGGAGCGATCGGTGTCGGCTACAATGCCTGTAAAAACAGGTATGAGTGCCAGAAAGCTCGTATCTGTTTTAGATGCGAATCTCCCAGAAAGTTCAAGCATTGCCGACGTTGCAGTCTGTGCAATCAGCGCTGTCCGGATTTTGAAAAGGAGATCTGCCCTCGCCACTCTAAGCCGCCATATGTCTGCAACGGATGCGGGAAACGCACATTCTGCACCTTGGAGAAAAGGATCTATGCAAGCAGCAAGGCTCATGAAGAGTACCGTGACCTTCTGAGCAGTTCCCGTACCGGATGCTCTTACGCTGAGGAAGAGATCCTTCGCCTTGACCGGCTTATCTCACCCCTGATCCAAAGGGGGCAGTCCCCGCACCATGTTTATGCCACGAACAATGACTCGATCATGGTCAGCGAGCGGACCATATACCGCCTGATCGATTCCAGTACGATCTCTGCCAGAAACCTTGATCTTCCCCGTAAAGTGAAGTTCAAAGCCCGCAGGAAAAAGAAAGAATACAAGGTGGATAAGGCTTGCAGGATCGGCCGCGACTTCTCCTGCTTCCAGAGATTCATGGATGAAAACCCGAGCTTGCCGGTCATTCAGTTGGATACTGTCGAAGGTAAGAAGGGCGGGAAAGCCCTTCTTACGGTCCATTTCGTCATGTGTGAGATGATGCTGGCCTTCCTGAGGGATGCCAATACCGCCAAGTCTGTCTCGGATATCTTTGATATGCTCTACAGAGAATTGGGCGCTGATGAATTCAGAAGCATCTTCAGAGTATGCCTTGCCGACAACGGCAGCGAGTTCTCAAATCCCTCGGCAATTGAATTTGATCCCGTTGACAGCCTCAGAAGAACCAGGGTCTTCTACTGTGATCCAAACGCTCCTTACCAGAAGGGATCAGCAGAAAGAAATCATGAGTTCATCCGTCGCTTCATCCCCAAAGGCGTTGACATTGGTCAGTATACTCAGGATGACATCACTCTCATGATGAACCACATTAACTCGTACAGCAGGGAAAGTCTTGGCAACAAATGCCCTTACGACGCATTTCGCTTCTTCTACGGAGATAAGCTTCTGATCCTGCTGGGATGCACCACCATCCCACCGCATCAGATAACGCTCAATAAGGCCGTTTTCAGAAGGGAAGTGCCGCAATGAGGTTCGAGAAAGGCTCTCCGGAGTTTGAGTACAACATTGACGCAATGCATGAGCTGGAGGATCATGTCCCCATGACTCGTCCTGAACGAAAGCTCCTCCATTATTGGGTCGTGTTTGGCAATGACATTGATACCAATCCTTGGAGGATCTTCGAACTCGACGGGTCTCCAATGAACTTCCTGAAAGCTCTCAGAGTCAAGCAAGGCTGTTCTCATGGCCCTTGGGATTCCTGGGAATTTGCGGAATGCATAATCTCTGGTAATCCCGGTTTCTCTGCTTTCCACTTTAAGAAACGCTGAACCGTTAATTCTCTCCCCAAGACGCAGCCGTAACAGCATATGTAGGGCAGTAGCATTTTCTTTGTCAAACTTGAACAAGTCCTCCTGCTGCCCTGTTTGCTTTGCCTTCCTTTCCCTGCCGTAACTCGATTATACCATATCTTGCTTCGTTTTTCTACCGCTTCGATCCGCTCGTTAAAGTCCCAACTTTGTAGTCATTATTGCTTCGCTGTGAAAGAAGTGGGAGATTATTTGTCTCTTCTTCATTTTTCTCAGCTCTTCCGTCCCGTTGCACTATCTTTGGCAAAGTCGCATTTACTCTGGCAGGTTACCTTTTTTATTTTTTTTATTTGCAAAAGTAAATGCAACAAAGGGCATGCGGACAGGAATAAAAACACTTATTAACGCAAGACCAGTAGGACATAAAAATGATGCATGTTTTCATATCAAATAGTATTCTATGGTAGAGCCCGGCATACTAGCATTACTTAATCCCACTAGAAATAT
>NZ_JBGVBR010000365.1:0-4275 GCF_045225735.1 Succinimonas sp.
AACATCCAAATGTTAATTGAACAAAATAGACAAATGTAAATTGAATTATTAGCATTTTTTAGACAAAGCTTAATTTGCTAACACAGATTCGTTCTTGCGGGGGCCTCTTTTAACTCCGGAATCACTCCGTACCTTGCGGGGCACGGAGTCCTTTGACCCAAAGGGCCTTCCCTTTTTACGCTTCGGCTCCTCCTCATACTCTCCCCGGGCCTTTGCTTCGGCAATGGCCGCTTCCCGGGCCAGCGTGGCCTTATTCTTGCTCCCGGGCTCACGGCCGCGTTTTCTTTTACCGATCATTCCCGGGTCAGGCAGGGTATGAACCGGGTTTTTGACCGATTCCCTTTCCCGGCGGCTGTAATCCCTGGCGATCGCATCAAAGCTCTCCGGCTTCATGGAGAACTCCTCAAACAGATTTTTCGCTTCGGGGGACATGCTTCTGATAAACATGTATTCCCGGCTCTCCAGGCTCAGGAGCCGGATCTCGTCCATTTCCCGGATTATGTCATTGGGATCCAGCCTTCTGTTCCGGCAGGCGGTCATGATGGCATGCCGGAGTGCGGCGGAGGCAAAGCAAACGGCGAATTTCAGCATCGTGGTCTGAGCTTTGTCCGCATTCTGGTTCGTTCCCGTCTCCTCTGCTGCCGCAGTAAATCCTTCCAGGGCTCTAAGAATCTGGTACTGTTCTTCCGCGGGGCTCCTGAGCGCATAGAGTTCATAGGTTTTCCGGGGGCCGAAGTCCCGGGAGGACAGCAGGCCGAAGAACCCCCGGTCTTTCAGAGTCTGCCGCCACGCCTCAAAATTGCAGTCGATGCTGAAGCTGCCGTCCGGATTTTTAACGGACTCCAGATAGGCCCGGAACTTTGCGGGGATAATTGGTTCCTTTCCTCTGGCGGCATCCTCTTCCGCCTGTTCCTTGGCCGCGCTCAGGGCCATATTGAAGTCCTGCCCCCGGAGAAGACCGATCTCGGAGGAATAGTACAGGCTGATGCTCTTGCCACCGGGCTTTTTACTCCGGCCTGGCGCTTCCTGGGATAAGCCGTAGAGGTTCATCCTGTTAACGGGTTTTTCAAGAAGGCCCTCAATGAGAAATTCCGGATTGAAAAACATCTCATCACCACGGCTCTCCAGTACATTCCGGTATTCCCTGCTGTCCTCCGGAAGCGCCATGACGTAATCGAGCTTAAGTTTTTTCAGGGCCTTTACCGTATCAGGCGCATAAAAGCCGCTGTCCAGAATAACCCCGGCCACGTCAACTCCGTATTCCTTAAGGGAGTCAATGATTTTCCGGAAGGTCTCGGCATCAGCCTTTCCGTCCGGGTTGACGAAATATGAAACCGGTTCTCCGGCAGCAGCGGAAACGGCGTAAATGCAGCCCGGGAGGGGATTTTCAGGATGGGCCGCATAAGAGCTCTCCGGGGTTCGGGAGGCGCCGCAAAAGCGGTCATGGTCAGGGGCGGCAGCAATAAGCCAGACTTCCTTAAGGCCTTTTTCTGCGCATTTCCGGATCCAGCGTTCCCGGAACTCAGTCTGCATTTCCTCCGTAATACTCCCGGCTGCAGTCTCCGCAAGATCGGCGGCTCTCAGCGCATCAGGGGAGAACAGCACCTGGTTTTCCATTCTGTCCGGGAACAGCCGGGGTTCCTCATCCAGACAATCCATGATCGCATACATGGAGGCGTCCATAATGAGATTGGCCAATTCCGCCCCGTATGCCTCCAGAAGAATTTCATAAAGCCCGTTTTGGCAGGAAGCTCCGAGACAGAGCCCGTACATGCCCACCCGCGCCACCTGTTTATTCCGGTCGCGATACTCGGAATAAAACTCAGCCCATAAGTCCGGGTAAAGCTTGCGGTAGGTGTCATTGGGATGCATGGCGGTATCCGAGGCAGCTATTCCGATGACGGTTCTCTTCTTAGTCACCGCATCAATCAGGTAAACCCTGGCGTCTGAATGATTGACGTACGCATCCACCGGAATCGGGATTGCCGGACGCTCTCTGTATACATGGGGCATGATCTTTGTTTCCTGAAGCTTGAAGTCAGCGGCTGCTGCGGGCCGACATGATCGATGATTTTTTAACACATGGAACAGTTCTTTATTCTACCTTAGACCGCCTCCTGAAAAACATTTCCTGCCTCCGGTTTTCAGAGGGCGTTTCCGGCGGAATGCGGCTTTTCTGGAGAGCGTTTCTCAAAATTCCCTCATTTTAGCCGTTGTTTTTCAGCCATGACGGCCGCTTTAAGCCTGCTTTCTGTTAACATGAGAACTCTGGGGCAGGATAGCAGCAGGGTAATCCCGGATTCTGTTTTACTCCCCTAATCCTGCCGGAAGAGCGCTCTCTCAGGATTTCCGATCCGGCAGAGGGCGGTTTTTCGGGGGTAATCGTATATCTGGTGTCGCTTCGGGATGGACAGCTTTGTGATTGCGTAAGCGAGCAGTGGGTAAGCGAGGGGGGCGGCTTTTAAGCTTCTGAAAGTCGCCATTGAAGCCGAGACAAATAAAAAAGGACCTCCTGCAGGAGATCCTTTTTTCGTGTATTACATATGGCAACTCAGATCAAGATCCGGAATACGTCACCTCGCCTTCTTTCATAAACAGCGCGACATGGCAGCTTACTTTCCTGCAAGACGCGATTATTTATTCAGAGGCTGCAGACCAAGCTTGGATGCCTGAACATTAATCGCGTCAATGAAAATATCCGCAAAACCGGCCAGATTAGGTCTGTAGGCTCCCGGGCTCTCCATTACACAGCCATATAATTCAAGATGAGCATTAAATTCACGGTTTTCACGTAAAAGAGCTCTTGCAAGCTCTATAGTGTCAGTTGAATTATCCTGCTCGTACTTGCCGGCGATGGATTCCACAATCTGCTTAACAGCCTCTTTGCCGAACTTAGATATAAAATCATTCGTAATCTCTTCAAGGACAAAATAAGGGCGAACTTTTTCTTCTCTCATAAGAGATTCTTCGGTTCTGTTTCTGTTTACTTCATTGTATTGACCATTTTTACATTTTTCTAAATTTTCAAGCATTTCATTAACATTGGAAGCTTCCTTATCTAGTCTGGCGATCAACCCGGAAGGTGGTTCTACGATACCCTGTGAGTCAAATACCAATAAATTAGGTGTGAAATTCTTATCTGCTGGGTTAAACTTTGCGGTATCAAAAGAACACTTATACGGCCCTGGAATATTTCCAGCCATTTTATATTCACTCTTGCTGACAGGCTCTGCTGATATAACATTTGGAATCGCAGTCGGATCCTGGAGATATTTTTTCAAATTTTCCATTTCCTTCTGTATCAGCGCGCTCAGATCCTTTTCCGTGCCGTTGTTATTCAGCAGCTCTCTCAGTTTGTTTGCTGACTCAGTGCCTTCAATAAAGAGGCTGTTAAGCATGGCGAATCTTAGTATACTACTAACATTAATGTTATCCGCCGGTATGCCGGTAAGTTTTGAAACGACAGAGGCAGTATGCTCAACACCAAAAGACTCGATTAAAGCGTCTGCCTGATTATAAAATTTATGTTGAGCTTCCCCAAGTCCGGTATTATCTCTAGAAACTCCCAGAGTAAAGGAACTATCATAATCAGCTCCCGGCTTTGCTTTAAAGATAAGTTTTTCAGCAATTTCCTTATTTACAGGAGGCTGCAGTGCCAGAGGCTTGTCAAGAGGCTTCAGACCAAGCTTCTCAGCATAGGCGTTGATTCCATCAATGAAGATATCAGCAAGACCTTGGGCATTATCGCTGTACTGACCATATTTGCCAGTTGCTGAAGCTATTGCAGCGTTACCTTTAAAAACTTCACTGTCGTAAAAAACGACCCTGGCAAGATCCAGTACATAGGTGGAGTTCTTGGGATCATAATTGCCCCCCACAGACTCCACTATTCTCTTAATTGCATCAGGTCCGAATTTTGAAACAAAGTCATCGGCAATCTCTTCCAAAGCAACATAAGCCGCCATCCTTACTTTATCTATGATGGGGGAACCAATAACATGTTTGATTCTCATTGCGTTGACTGCATCAATCTCTCCGTGTTTGTACTTTGATACATTCATAAGAAAGTGCTCTATGTTGTCTGACATCCGATCAAGACGCTGGGCGATGTCGAGCGCGGAATATGATCCTGGCTTTGCAGTTGTTGTTGACATCCATAAACCGCAATTCCTGAGAGTATCACCATCGGGCATATTGGCAAATTTGGCGGTGTCAACGGCGCATTTATACGGTCCCGGAAAAGGCTGGCGCGACGGAACAGAGGCATCTGAGCCA
>NZ_JBGVBR010000366.1:0-3119 GCF_045225735.1 Succinimonas sp.
CCGGAAGCAATTGCCAAGAGCCTGCTGGAACCCGCCAAAGCGCCCCTCCGGCAGGAGAGCACCCCTTTAAACCCGGAAGCGCCTCCCAAGTTCCCCGGGGAGCTCACGCCTCTCCAAAGGAAGATTCTCGAAGATGGCCAAACGTGAAGCATCCCTCCCCGGCAGGTCTGAGACTGAGAAGATTTAAGCGCAGTTTCCTCAGGGTTTTATCCGGGTGTCGTAATTAGCAAGGTAAGCGTATGTGCAATAATACAATTGAGCTTTTAAAAACGATTGTCGATCTGTGCCGCTGCGACAAGGAAAAGATCATTGCAATCACCAATACTCTCAAAACAGCGCGGCAGATGGCAGCTGCCCCGGAAACTTCTGGCAATGCCCGCATGGAGAGCGTGCCTTCCGATCCTGCGGAAGCCGGCCGTGATCCCGTGCTCGCCGCCGCTCCTAAAACTGCTTCCGGAGATGTGAAGAGCGCGTCCCTGCCGACGAATTCCGGAGAAGCTGAAGCCTCCGCCTCTCAGACAGAGAGTCAGGCTGCGGATCTCAATAGCAGAATATCCTCCCTTGAATCGGAAAAACGCCGGCTGGAGCAGGATAACTCCCTTCTTAAAAAGGAAAATGAAGCATTATCGCAGCAGGTACGAGGGCTCCATAATTCAGCCGGGGAGTCCGGCAGGGAAATAACATCTCTCCGCGCCGCAAAGGAGGATCTGACCTCAGCGCTGAAAGCTGCCGGCGATACTCTCAAAAAAGCCGAGGACAGAATTCGCAAACTGGAATCAGATTTAAATGACCAGAAGAGCCGTTTTGAAAACGAGATCTCGGCATGCAACACAGAGGTTCAGAACGTCAGGAATGACGCCCAGAGACAGCGCCAGCTAATGAAGTCAGAAGAAGAAGCCCTCCGGCAAAATATCAAAAGGCTAGAGCTCCGCGTCAGCGAAGGCGATGACAAATGCCGCGATTACATGAAAAAGCTGACGGCGCAGAAAAATGAAACAGAAAGAGTTTCCCGGGAACGTGATGACTTCAGAGCAAAATATGACCGCTGCTCCGGCAAAATCAGCGGCATTCGCGATATTGATGCCATCAGTTCCCTGGCGGAGTTTATCAGAGCCCTGCCGGAAAGCGTCAGACAAGACGATGCCCTGAAATCTCTGGATCTCGGGAACATTACCAATCTTCTGGTGCAGTGCGGCCACATGACGCGGCTTTCCACAGCATGGGAGGTAATCAGGAAAAGAACCATTGAGAGCGGTTTCTGCGCCCCGGCTCTTACCGAACTTATGATCAGGCTGATGGATTTCTACAACAAAGCAAATCCGAGCGTGCAGTTTCAGGCTGTTATTCCTGAAACCGGCATTCCCTTTTCAGCTGAAAATCATTCTCGCCCCAACGGCAAGACCGTATCCGCTGTCAAAAAGGTGCTGTTTCCCGGGCTTAAAAATTCCAGCAACAAGTTATTAAGCCGGCCGGTAGTGGAGTGACGGAGCCGCGAAACTGCAGAATAGCGGAGTAACAGCAGCGAAAAAGCTGCTTTGCAACCAGATTGTGAAAAGAATTACTGAGTGTTATTGAAGAAGCGTGTTTATGAAAACTAACAAAATTGCCGTACCGCGTTATTTGGCTGACAGATTGCCGGGGCTGACGGAGAAGTACCTCAGTCATGATCAGGAACTGCCGGAAGCAAATGAAAATACTGAAAGCATCAGCGAAGATAACGCTGAAATTATTAAGCGTCTTAATGATTACAGACTGGTAACAGACAATGCCTCTCTTATCCCTTTGGATAATGAGCCCCAAACCAATGAACACGTGTTTTTTCTGTTAACGGATCATGTTGAAGATAATCAGGAAGGTTTTACCATTAAATGGTCTGAAATATCAAACAGCCTGCATGAAGCTTTGGATTCCTATGACCAGCGTTATCAGAAAATTAAATTTTCCTTTGAAACCTGTAAAAGCATCATTTACGACAATATAACAAACAGCAATATTTATTTAAACAGAAACAATGCAACAGAAAATCATAAATCAGTTAACAGCATACAGAATTTCTTAACAAATACTTGCAAAATACCTCGCATATTAAACAATAACATAATGTTATGCCTGATTTTTAAAAACGCCCTGTCTTTCTGGGAACCCTCCCGCATTTCTGACAATTATTGGTCCTTTCTCAGAGCCAGATCCTTTGATTCATTTCATAACGATAACGGCAGGACTGTTTTTACCGCCGAGAAATCGGTAACCGGCGCTTCAAACAGCCGCTGCTATGTGTTTTTGAAAGTCATGTATTCGTTTTCCAGGAGTGACAGCGAAGATACGGAGGCGGCCCAGCATGATGAAACCCGGTCTTTGTTCCCCTCGGAGCTTTTCCTGAAAATGGACAGCATCCGGGCCTCGCTGCCGGAAATCAGCAGATCGCAGCTGACATCGGCCTCCGAGGGTTCCATTGAGGTTTTTGCGCCGGACGCTCTGCCCAAGGGTGATGATTATACGGAAATAGAGCTGGATCAGCCCTGCGTCTGCAAGGATCCCTGGGAACTGGTGAAGCAGGACTCCTATGTGTTTATCGATTTCGGCACCTCCAGCACCGTTGCCGCCTTCAGGGATGCCAAAGGCATTACGCAGCTCCTAAGAATGAAGGATTTCGACAAAGATGTGCGGGATTACCAGTATGAAAACCCCACGGCCCTGGAATTCCGCGATGTCAGAAGCTTCATGGAGGTCTGGCATCATGAAAAGTGGCGCCCTCTGACAGAGTGGGACTCGGTATACAGCTCCTATGATGCCAGAAGCCAGGTGGACGATCATCCCACCTGCGGCATGACGAACATCAAATCCTGGGCCAGACTTCGTCATAATACCCATGCTCTCCACCTGGAGGATGAACTCCATGAGGCCTTTGATTTGTTCCCCCTTCCCGTAGAGGACTGTCAGGATCCCAAGTCTCCGGGAGACTGGCAGCACCGCCCTCTGGATCCCATAGAGCTCTACGGCTACTATCTCGGACTATGCCTCAACACTCAGACCATAAGAGGCGGTTCCATATACCTTAATTACCGGCTTTCCTGCCCTGTGGAATTTGACCGGGAAACAAAGAAGCGCATCCTGCAGGG
>NZ_JBGVBR010000367.1:0-2031 GCF_045225735.1 Succinimonas sp.
GCGCTTACGGAGATCCCCCGGCCGGGACAGAGCCGGCGGCATCCGGAAGAATCTCCGGGCAGCGCCATGCTCGCTTCAGGGGAAAGCTGCGGAGCCGTTATGCTCCGGGCTACGGTCACCGATGCCGCAGGATCTCTGGCGGCCCCGGGAACTATAGCTCCTGCGGATGATGACGATACCGCCTTCCCGGCCCTGTTTTACGCCAAAACGGACAACGGAGATACCGCTGTCAAGGTTAACTATGTTAATCCCGCTGAAAGCGCCCCGCCCCTGGGAAACTTCCCGAAGGTGGGCCAGCGGGTGCTCCTCCTGGAGGCCGGGGAAAGCTACTGCTTTCTGGGATACCTTCCGGATCGGGAAGGACTCCCGGAATACGACAGCGCCATGCGTCAGGATCTCCTGCAGAGCAGCTTCCTGAACTCCGGCTTTGTCCGGGATGCCGCGTCGGGGGCTGCCAAAATGCCGGACAACACCAACCGCGACATCAATAACCAGTATCTGGCCTTCACCCGCTTCTCCGACTCCGCCGCGCTGGTAAAGTACATCATCATGCAGAAAAAGCTGGAAAGCTTTATGACCTCCCTGACCTACCGCTTAAACACCTACAAGATCAAGGAGATCTATGACAGCAAAAAGACTGCCGCGGAGACTAAGCTCCAGGCGGTGATCGAGGCCCGGGGGGCTCTGGACAAGGCCATGGGCTCCGGAAGCGGCATAGACAATGCCAGAGAAAATCTCAGCAAGGCCTGCACCGCTCTCTCAAGCCTGGCCGGAGAGATAGTCGCCGCCATAAAGGAGGTTAAAGCCGTCAGCGATAAAATCAAGGATATCATCAAAAAGACCCCGGACGCCTATACCGGCTCCGCTGATGAAAA
This sequence comes from Succinimonas sp., assembly GCF_045225735.1. Lineage (NCBI taxonomy): Bacteria > Pseudomonadati > Pseudomonadota > Gammaproteobacteria > Aeromonadales > Succinivibrionaceae > Succinimonas > Succinimonas sp. The sequence goes on from NZ_JBGVBR010000367.1 coordinate 876, forward strand.
CGAAGCCCGCGCGCTGGGTGAAATTCTCGGAATCGCCAGCGCCGCGCTCTTTTTTGACGGAACGCACCGGGAATACGGCGGCATTTTTGAAAGAAGCGCCGCCGGGGATATCGTCGACACTGCCGATGACTCCATTACTCTCCATGCCAAAAGAGACGTCACCATCACCGCCGACAGATCCGTTACTATCGAGGTAGGCAACAACAGCTTCTCCATAGACGGCAATACCCTGAAACTCGCCGTGGCCTACTTCAAAAACAAGTTCTCCCCCTGGGATGCCAAGATCTCCATGAGTCCCATTTCCGGAGTCTCCGTTTCCGGCTTCCAGTTCAGCGCCAAGGCCCTGACCTCGGCCAGCATCGGGGACAGCTTCGGGGGCGGGCTCAGCTCCAAGGCAGGCTACCTCACGGTGTCCGCTCCGAAGCTGAAGTTTGCTAATCTCTCCGGCTGGGGGCTTCTGAAGACGGTAACAGCTCTGGGAGCCCGGGCTCTGGATGCCACGTCAGACACCATTTGCAGTGCCATTGGAGGTGACGCTGCCGACACGGCGGCCTCCGTCATCAGCGATTTCACTAGCGCGGGAGGCACCGCCTTCTCCCTTCTTAACGATGCCGTCGTCATGTACAAAACCTTTAAAAGCTCAGCGGAAAAGACCTGCTCCACCACCCGCGCCTGGGTGGATTTGGCCATTTCCGGCATTGCGCTGGCCATGGATGTCATTGATGCGCTGGAAAGCCTGGCATCCGCCACCATTATCGATAATTTCTTTGATGACAAGTCCTTTGATGAAAGGAACAAGGATAACAACTACATCAGCGCTCATGACATCTATCTAATGGTCACCAGCGGCGTCAGAACTGCCACCATGATCGCCAATGCCCTGCTGCTTATGGGAGACAATCTGATTTCCGAGTCAACTTCAGCAATTGAACTGAACTCCTTCGGCGCGAGCATTACCGGATCTGACATTTCCACCAGCTACAAGACCGCGAACCAGAAGGCCGGACCTGCAAACGGCACGAGCGCCAAAGACAAGCTCGATAACGATGTCCTTGACCTTAATGATAACGCAGCAGCAAATCTCTCGAGAGCCGATATACTGTCCTTTATAAGCAGCGCGGCCAAAGGACTGGGCAGTATGATAGCTGAAAACATC
>NZ_JBGVBR010000368.1:0-2798 GCF_045225735.1 Succinimonas sp.
GGTTTCCAGATAGCCGTTATTCAGAATGTTCAGGGCCTCGGATACAAAGTAATCGCCGTCATCCTCGGAAAGAGCCCTCTCATTCAGAGCCTGAGCAAAGTCTGCGGGAGTGTCAAAGGCCTGGCCCCGGCAGACGATTTTTCTGCAGTTCTCGCTTAGCATGGCCACGCAGGCGAATATGCGGTAAATGCCGCTCAGGTTCTTGCGCACCATGAAGTCATGAGCGGCATTCAGGTTCATTTCCAAAGCGGAATCCTTGAGAATATTTCCGGCAAACCAGCCCAGAATATTGCCCCGCATCCAGTACTCCGCCTGCTGCACCATGGCCGGCATCTGGAGTCCCGGAAGCACCGGCAGCGTTCTCTCAAAAACGAAATCCGCGAAGGCTCCCAGGGTATCAAAGGAACGGCCCCCGAAATAGATTTTCTTTGTCCTCCCGGCAAACAGCCGGTAGATCAGGCAAACGTAGGTTTTAAGGTTCTCCTCAGGATACCGGCCGAGAGAGGTTTCCGCCTCATGGCAAAGCTTGGCCCGCACGGCATCAAAAAAGCCGTAGTGGTGGGTAAGAAGGCCGCGGCCCAGCTCCTTAAGGCCCTTTTCCGGAGCATGCAGGAGAGCAATAAGGAGATCGGATTCTTCCGTAAAGGTACGGCCGATAAAGCTGTAGGGCAGAAAACCGGAAACCACGGCGCCGCCATTGTTTCCCGGCACCGGGAGATCTTCCCCGGCCAGCCATCTCTTTACTTCGTCATAGCCCCATCTCCGGTTAGGATTGTTCCGGTCATTCCGGTAGGTAAGATCCCGGTAAGTGAGTCCCAGCACCAGCTTTTTAAGATTTACGGGGAAGTCCTTGGGAAAATCAATGCCCCTCACCGCGGAAAGCCGCACAGCTTCATCCACGGTCACATCCTTCATCTGAAAAGGCGTATGACCGGTAAAAAGCTCAAATATGGTAATGCCGAAGGAATAATAGTCGGTTTCCCGGTGGTAAACGCCCTGAAGAGCCTCGGGAGCGGCATAAAAGGGAGTCATGCCGGTCTGGGTTACCACCAGGGTTTTGCTTCCGGCGGCGGTGCTGATGCCGAAGTCGATGAGCACCACATGCTCGCCGGAATTGTCCAGCATCAGATTGGAGGGCTTGAGATCCTTATGAAGAACACCCTGCTCGTGCACGGCCCGGAGTCCTTCATTCACGGAAGGAATGATAAGCTCCCGGAGTTCCTTTTCTGAAAATGTCTGCCCGCTTAAGAGCACATCGGCCAGGGAAGGATAGCGGTAATAAGGGAGCACGGTAAAACGGTGTCCCTGAAAATATCCCGCATGAACCACCGGAGCCACGCAGGGATTCCGAATGCTGCGGATCCGGTCCAGCACATCCGACTTGAGAGCTTCCTCCCGGTGAAAAAGCTTGAGCACGAGACGGGAGTCATCATCGGTCTCCCCTTCCCGGTGGCAGATATAGATGGCAGCTTCTCCGGAAGCCACGTCCATTTTCCGTTCAACATAAAGGCCATCAATGGTCTTTCCGGTAATGTCCGGAATATCGGACTTCACACGATTGATTACGGTTTTGCTGAACTTGTCCAGAATTGCAGAGTTGATTTTTGTTTCGGTCATGGAAGCTCCAGTTAAAGCAATATTGCCATAAGGCCTAGGGGCTCCGTCCGCATTTGGAGTTCCGTGTTATTGTAATCAGCGGCGGAAAAGAGGCTCTTACGGAATTGGGTATTAGAATAATATTAACCCGAATCCCCCGGCCGGACGCTAACCTGCATCACAAATACAAAACCGGAGCATGATTTTTTTCATATTATTTTTTTGGGAATGGGCATTATGACTGTTGCCATGGTCATAGCTATGATCAGGCTTCGGAAGGATTTCAAGGACATGGCGAAAAATGTAACAAATTCAGGAAGCAGCTAAGTCATATCCGGATCCGCATCAATCTTTGGCCAGTCAGAAAGCCACTTTTTTATTGACGGGGGAAAGCAGCGATGCTCCTGAAGATAGTCTCTCCTTCCGTTTATGACCTGCCAGGAATACTGACCTCTGTGGAGCTTAGGCCTGTTATCAGCTATCAGATCGAATGCAATGCCTTTTCTGAGAGCACACTGATCACTCTTGACTCTGTTTCCGGAAGCAACAAATGCAGACATGAGTTCACTGAAATTCTCCGTGCGGAATACGCCAAGCTCGGAATCCGGAGCGTCAGGAAAACAAAGAGTAACCATGCCATTTGAAGCTTTGAACAGATATGATTCCCGATTAAATACCCGCGCAGCAGTCTCGCAGAACAGTTTCAGGAACGCTTCATTGCGAACTTCCGACTCAATAAGAACGAAGTTATCAGAAATCTTCTCACCTGTTTCGCTATCCTGGTAATGACTGGCAATTCTCCAGAAGCAAAAACCGTAGTCATCGGCTAAATTTGCCAGCTGAGAATTGCGGCGTCTGTCATTATCAAGGATTTTGGGGTACTTTGCCAAGGCTTCAGGATATTCCTGTTTCATATTTATCGCAGAAGATATGACGGCAAAAACCATATCAGGAGCTTCCAAAGCCTTAAGGAGCCGGATCAGCGGATTATCATCATGCGGCATTTCATTAAAAATCATATTTACGCATCTCATTAAACGTCACTATTTAACTGTTTCAATATTCCATGTCTGCAAGCTAGCACATTCGCATCACGAAAATCAATGTTTTTTCCGATTTTTTTTGGAATCCCAAAATTTGCGACCTTCATAAAAGATTACAGAAACAAAGGAGATGCGATAACGAATTAAATGATCCTAGGA
>NZ_JBGVBR010000369.1:0-9483 GCF_045225735.1 Succinimonas sp.
GACAACGGTCTTATTAAGCTGACCTCAGAGGCCGGTCTCACAGCTTCGGTGAAGGATGTGGCCGAGAACCCGAAGAATCTGCAGCTGGTAGAACTGGAAGCCGCTCAGCTTCCCCGGGTAAAGGATCAGATGGCCATGGTGGTGCTTAACGGCAATTACGCCCTTACCGCCGGCTTCAATGCCAAAAACGATGCGGTAGCTCTGGAGAATGCCGATTCCATGGCAGCTCTGACCTATGTGAACGTTATTGCTGTTCGGGAGGGCAATGAGAATAACCCTCTGGTTAAGTCTCTGGTAAGCGAGCTCCGTTCTGATCATATCCGGGAATTTATCGAAGGCCGTTATTCCGGTGCGGTGCAGTTTTACCGGGAACCTGTAAAGAACGATAAACCTGCTGACGAGAAAACCGCCGCCGAGTAGAAACCGGTTCAGAAGATAAAGCCCCCGGAGTAACAGGATTAAACCTCCTCCGGGGTTTTGGCATTAAGCGGCCTAAAGGCCCAAAGGTGGGGAGGACAACTTCACATGAAAGCTCTCATAAAACGCATGTTGCTGCTTGCGGCCTGTCTTGTGTCCGGTACCGCATCCGCCGCCGGCGCTCTTGCGGTAGGGCGGGATATTCCCGCCGATGACATCACGGAATTTGTGCATACCCGGGAGAATATCAACTACGGCGCGTATTTTCTGAGATACCGTTACTATGCCGAGGAAGGGAAGCATTTTTTTCAGCATCAGAAAAGAGAACGGAAGGACTACGGCCCCTGCACGGAAGCGGATACGGTGCGGGCCGGCACGGTACTGCTTTCCGACAGCGAATGGAGCTCATTTGTCAGTCTGATTGAGCAGGGTTCTGTGCAGAAGAGAAAAGAATCCACCACCACCGGAGATTCCGGCCCCTGGTCTTATCTTTACTGGAAAAACGATCGCGGCGTTATTCAGGAGTATAAGTTTGCAGATTACGGAGCCCTGAAGAGCTTTGAAGAGTTTTCCGAAAAACTTATAGAAAGTTATCAGGGCTCCTCGGATCAGTGAACACACCCGTACCGGAAGACAGAGGTTTAAGCCGGGAGCCTAAGCTTCCAACTGTTCTGAAATTCTGGCAGTCCCATCACTTTTTAAGACAACACCTTAAATCCATTCTCCTCTGTCTTAAGGCTGCTATATTCGGAACCAAAGCCTTTGTTCATGCGGAGTGCTACGGGTTCAGATCTTGCAGGATTTCCCATTCACCTTTTCTGTCGGATCCTTTGCGGTGGATAATCCCTTTTTTCTGAAGAACGACACAAAGGCGTTTTACCGTAGCTATTGACAGTCCGGTTTTTTCTTTCAGGGCTTTTTGGGTTGTCTTGGTATCTGACCGGATTATTGTCAGGATAGTTTGTTCTTTTGGTGTCAGTAATGTATTCGGGAGATTGGTATCAGAACCGGCGCCCCCGGCTGAGTGATCAGTATCAGAATGGGAGGTTTCGACAGGTCGATCAGTATTATTGGTATCAGAACCGGTGCCTCTGGCTGAGTGATCAGTATCAGAATTGGAGGTTTTGACAGGTCGATCAGTATCATTGGTATCAGAAGTGCTGATACCGGTTGAATGATTGGAATCAGATTCAGCAATTCCTGCGGAAAGAGTCCTCATGGGATTAACAACACCAAAGGCATCGGTTTCGAAAGGCTTACGGAACAAACTGATCCTGAATGATGTTCCAAAATCCTTTAATTCAGGGGGGTTTAGTCCATACGCTTTAGCGTCTTTGATGATTCTCGGAATTCCGGATCCCCATTTTTCGATGATGTGCATGTACTGAAAGGCAGCACCGATGGCGATATTTCGAACACTTGAGTTTCCGGTAATCATCTGTTCAATGGAGAGATCAGATTTGAGTTTTCCGGGGGAGGTGACTTCCAGCCGGTCATCATAGATTGCAACCTGAACAGATCCTGCTAATAAATAGGAGCGGTGACAAACAGCATTCGAGATCATTTCCCGGACGCTATCCATGGGGAGTTCATAGAAATCTTCACGGTTAACACCGGAAATGCGGGATCCCAAGTGAATATTTCTGCTGACAAACTTCATGGCATCTTCTATCTGCTGGTCAATCGGCCCTGTGGCATCTTTTCTGTCAAGAAATATGGCTCGAGTGTTACCTTTGAACAAAGCCATTTGAATGATAGCCTCCGGAAAGAGCTCCTCCGGATCTGTCAGAAGCTTCCAGGCATTGGTCGGATAGTATTCCCCCTGAAACTCAGAGAGAATTTTCCAAGATACCAGCTGGCTTGCCGTAACCTTTCTTAGTTTGTTTTTCTGTTCTTCGGAATGGCAGAGATCGCAAGCGTGCTTATACATTCTTTCGCAAAGTCTGGCGATCTCTTCTCGGGATATTGCATCTCCCTTAGCCGGCATGGTGTCAAAGCTAAGTCCTCTTCCTTCAAACTGGAGTTCCTTGATTATGCCCGGACTTGCCTGACGTGTAACCCCGGCCATGCGGATAAAGGTCCCATTCTTCATGCCGTACTTCTTTAAGTAGTAAGGTTTGTCCATTCCCGGGCGAATGGTCGCCACAATAATCTTTTTTCCGTCCACTTCATCAATTTTTGTAATTGGAACCACAGCGGGTTCGCAGGCATCGAAAATACTGTTCGTTATGGCATCCATCTTTTGGAAAATCTCATCATCCGGGAAGCCAACGACCTTCCAGGAGTTATTTTCGACACCGAAGATAATTTTTCCGCCGGCGGCATTGGCAAAGGCCACTGCGGTTTTGAGGTATTTTTCTTTTTCTTGAGGAATATCGAGCTTATATTCAACGGTCTCATGTTCGCCTTGTGCCAATTCTTCAGGCATCATGTTGCTTATCCCCTGTTTTTTTACTCATCTCGCCTTAATACAAGGATCAAGGCTTTCGGAACTTTTATGTTCGTTCATTTTACAGTCAAAAGCTAGCTGTTTCACGGGGCTTATTCAAGTTTTCAGCATGGCCCGATGCAAGTAGCTACGCTGTAATGACTTGGAGACCTGCCCTTTCGAATCACTTGCAGATCTGATGCCGGTTCTTTTATCAAATACGGATGGAGCCGCTGTCTGGTTGTCTGTTGGGAGTAATAATCGCGGAGGATCAGATCGGAAAGGTGATAAGAAGATAACATCGGTTAAAGCCTGATTGTTCTGTTAGACTGTTAGATCTGGATATTGACAGGGATTTGGAATCAGTGCGAGGTAAGGTTAGCTGTTTTCCTTTATCTCAGAGAATGCATCGGTTTGGAGTACTGATGCAGTATTTTGGGAGAACTGGTCGGTTCTTTTTCATGATCTGGTTCTGACAGTACAAGACCCACGCCTCTAACTCCCTCCCCTCCGAAAAACCTCTCCCGCTGTTTTCTTTATTGATTTCCGGGAGGTTTCAGCGGATAATCATGATGTCAACCATCGTCTGTCGGAGTGCCCCGCGGCTGAGATCGCTTCTGCGAAATCCGTATAACCTGTTCAGGGTAATGCCTGCGAAGGAAACAGAGTCCCCCGGGAAAGCGGCTCCCCGGTTCCGGCAGACCATATTTAATGAGAGTAAATTATGGCATCTGCAATTATGGAACGCATGAAGGCCGAGCAGGAGGCTCAGGAACGTCTGGGACATCTGCAGGGCTTTGCCTATCCTTCATCATCCCGTACCTTCAAATCCTCCCCGGACGAAAGCTTCCGGGTGCCCTGCCGCACGGTAAATCTCAGTAACGGCGAACATCTGGATCTTTACGATACCTCCGGCATTTACGGGGATCCCGCCGCGGAAATCGACGTGAAGAAGGGCATTCCGCTGTTAAGAGAGCCGTGGCTTCAGGCAAGATCGGACATCGAAATCATTAAACCGGCCTCCGACACCGCCGGACTTTCCTCTCCCAAGGTTACCAGAAAGGGCAGGGCCGGATCCCGCATTACCCAGTTTGCTCTGGCCAAAGCCGGTATCATTACTCCGGAAATGCGCTATGTGGCGCTCCGGGAGAATATCGGGGATCCTCATAATACAGTAACTCCGGAAATGGTACGGGAGGAGATCGCCTCCGGCAGAGCCATTATCCCCGCCAATATCAACCATCCCGAGGCTGAACCCATGATCATCGGATCCCGCTTCCGGGTGAAGATCAACTCCAATATCGGAAACTCCAGCGTTTCCTCCTCCGTGGCCGAGGAAGTCGAAAAGATGGTCTTCAGCGCCATTTACGGAGCGGACACGGTAATGGATCTCAGCACCGGAAGCCGCATTCACGAAACCCGGGAATGGATCCTCAGAAATTCTCCGGTGCCTATCGGAACCGTACCTTTGTACCAGGCTCTGGAGAAGGTTAAGGGCGTGGCCGAGGATCTGTCCTTTGACGTGTTCCGGGATACTCTCATTGAACAGGCGGAGCAGGGGGTGGACTACTTCACCATTCATGCGGGATTATTACGCCGCTTCATTCCCGCCGCCGCAAAGCGTCTTACCGGCATTGTTTCCCGGGGCGGCTCCATTATGGCCCGCTGGTGCATTGCCCATCATCAGGAAAACTTTCTCTACGCCAATTTCGATGAAATCTGCGACATCTGCGCCTCCTATGACGTGGCAATCTCCCTCGGGGACGGCCTCCGTCCGGGTTCGCAGCATGATGCCAACGACGAAGCCCAGTTCGGCGAGCTTAAGATCCTGGGCGAGCTTGCGGAAAGAGCCTGGCAGAAGGGCGTCCAGGTCATTATCGAAGGCCCCGGTCATGTCCCCATGCATCTCATAAAAGAAAACATGGATCTTCAGAAGGAGTACTGCCATAACGCTCCCTTCTACACCCTGGGCCCCCTGGTTACCGATATCGCTCCCGGATATGATCATTTCACCTCCGGCATCGGCGCTGCCATGATCGGCTGGCTGGGCACCGCCATGCTCTGCTATGTAACCCCCAAGGAGCATCTGGGACTGCCCCGCCGGGACGATGTCCGGGAAGGGCTTATGGCCTACCGCATTGCCGCCCATGCCGCGGATCTGGCCCGGGGCCATCCCGCCGCCATGGCCTGGGACAATGCCATGAGCAAGGCCCGTTTTGAATTCCGCTGGGAGGATCAGTTCGCTCTCAGCATTAATCCCGAGAGAGCCCGGAAATTCCATGATGAGGATCTTCCGGAGGAGTGCCATAAAAATTCCCATTACTGCTCTATGTGCGGCCCCAAGTTCTGCTCTGCCAGACTGTCCCGGGAAATTAAAAATTTAAGTCAGGAGGAGATCGATAAATGTCTGACCGCGGAATAGTTCTTATTATTTCAGCTACGGATTCCAGCTGCGGAGCCGGAGCCTTTCAGGATGTCCGGACGGTAACGGAGCTGGGTCTGGTTCCGGTGGTGGCCGTAACCGCTGTTACGGCGCAGACCGGAATCCAGGTGCTGCAGGCGGAACCGGTAAAGAAGAGCTGCGTCAAGGACGTGCTGCGTACCGTGCTGGCTCCCGATATGGTGTTTAAGCTCCGGGCGGTAAAGATCGGCCTTATCCCCACGGATAAGGTCTTCCGGGCGGTGGAGAGCTTTCTTATCAAGCTCCGGGAGATCCGCGGCATGGAACTCCCGGTGATCTGGGATCCCGTGACCGTGGCCGGCAACGGGGATCCGCTTTCCGAACTGGATATCCGGAGAGCCGCTCTGGATCTGCTCCCCATGGTAACCATGGTAACGCCTAACGTTACCGAAGCCATGCAGATGTCCGATACGAAGCAGTCCCTGGACACCACCGAGAGCTGCGGCCTCTGGGCCCGCACCGCGGCGGACTGGTTTGCCGAGGCCGGAGCGGAATACGTCTATATCAAGGGCGGTCATCTGGAGCAGTACACCGACAATCCCGCTCTTAAGAACATGATCCTGAACATGCTGTGCAGCCATACGGATAACCGGATCACGGCGCTGGTGCATCGGAGAACCTTCTTCAATGCCGGGGAGCCGGATCGGGTGCACGGCACCGGCTGCGCCCTGTCCAGCGCCATTGCGGCGTTCCTGGGTCTGGGCTATCCCATGGAGGAGGCTCTCACCCGGGCAGAGATGTACATTTCCCGCCGCATCCGGGAATCCCGGGCGGAGTTTTCCGACATGAGAATTCTGGGAGACAGCGGCAAAAATCCGGAATTTGAGGATCTTCCTCTTCTGTTCCGGAGCTTTGCGGAATTCCGGCAGCGGGTGGGGGACAATCTCCCGGGCTTCCCGGAATGCCCCCGGAATCTGGGCCTTTACCCGGTAGTGCCTGACAATGAATGGCTCCGCCGCTGCCTGGAGGCCGGAGTCCGCACCGTTCAGCTTCGCATCAAGTCCTGGAAAACCAAGGACGAGCTTCGGGAGGAGATCAAAAAAGCCGTGGCTCTGGGACATGAATTCAATGCCCGGGTCTTTATCGATGATCACTGGGAGCTGGCCGCGGAGGAGCATGCCTACGGAGTGCACCTCGGGCAGGAGGATCTGGAGGCCTGCGATCTCGCCTTTATCAGAAAGTCCGGCCTTCGTCTGGGCGTCTCCACTCACAGCTATGCCGAGGCCTGCCGGGCTCTTCAGATCAAGCCTTCCTATATCGCCATCGGACATATTTTTCCGACAAATTCCAAGAAGATGCCCTCGGCTCCCCAGGGCACGGACAAACTGGCGGAGTATGTCCGGATGCTGGGCCGCATCTATCCCTTGGTGGCCATCGGGGGCATCAAGCTTGACAATGCGGAAGATGTGCTTAACACCGGTGTCGGCAGCATTGCGGTAATTACGGCCATTACCGAAGCCCCGGATCCGGAAGCGGCCATTAAGGACTGGCAGGAGCTGCTTCTTAAGCACGGCATTCGGGACACTGCGGAAGGCGTTTCTGAGAATGAGACCAAACAGAAAGCCGCCTCTCCGAAGAAGCTGCAAAAAACCGCCCGAGCTCAGCCGGCTGCCGGGAATAAGGGCGCGGCAAAGGAAGCGAAGACGCAGGATAAGGAGACTGCTCCTGAGCCCGATGAGGATCTGATATCAGATCCCGCAGCGCCTGAAAATGATGCCGCCAGAGATTCGGAAAATACCGACAAAACCCCCGCTCCTGCAAAGGGCCGGAGTCCCTGGGGCTCTTCCGGAAAATCTCCCCGCCGCAAAAGCAATGACGCCGGCAAGACCGCTAAAAAATCCCATCGCGGAAAAGCCAAGGGCCGGGAGGACGGGCGGTCATGAAGGTGCAGCTAAACGGAAAGGAGGTCACCACCTCCGCCGCGAGTCTCCGTGATCTTCTTAAGGAGATCCCGGATCTTCCGGAGTACTATGCCGTGGCCCGCAATGACGAAATTGTTCCCCGGGACAAGCTCGCCGACACCCCGGTAGCGGACGGCGATGTGATTGAAGTGTTTTCATTTATGGCAGGAGGATCCTGTTAATATGTCAGATTCAGAAGTCAGCGCGGGAGCAAAGGACACGCCCCTAACTATCGGCGGCAAAACTTTTAACTCCCGGCTTTTCACCGGCACCGGCAAATTCGCTTCCGGAGCTCTTCTCCGGGATGCGGTGTTGGCGTCCGGGTCGGAAATGGTCACCATGGCGGTGAAGAGACTGGATTTTCAGGGACAGCATGATGCCATTCTCCCGGCTCTCCGGGATCTTCCGGTAACGCTCCTTCCCAATACCTCCGGCGCTCGTACCGCCCGGGAGGCCGTGTTTGCCGCCAATCTCGCCCGGGAGGCTCTGGGCACGGACTTTATCAAGGTGGAGATCCATCCTGACGTGCGCTATCTGATGCCGGATCCCATTGAGACTCTCAAGGCCACGGAGGAGCTTGCCAAACAGGGCTTCAAGGTACTGGCCTACTGCGGCGCCGACCCCATGCTCTGTCTCCGCCTGGCCCGGGCCGGGGCCGCGGCGGTGATGCCCCTGGGAGCTCCCATCGGGAGCAACCAGGGCCTGACCACCAGGTCTATGCTTAAAATCATTATTGCGCAGAAGGAGGCTCCCATTGTGGTGGATGCCGGTATCGGACTGCCTTCCCAGGCTGCCGAGGCCATGGAACTGGGAGCTGACGCAGTGCTGGTGAACACGGCGATTTCCGTGTCCCGGGATCCCGTCAGCATGGCCCGGGCCTTTGCCGGAGCCGTGGCAGCCGGACGTCTTGCCTATCTCAGCGGGCCCGGCGGGGTGTCCGAGGAGGCTCATGCCACAAGTCCCCTGGAAGCCTTCCTTAAGGATCTGGACGGAGCCAAGTCATGAGCTTCTATGATGAAATCACGGCTCTTGATATCAGGAGCTACGCGAGAGCGGTAGATGCCTCTTCGGACAGCGAGGTATCCCGGGCACTTTCAAAGAGCCGTTCCGGCGATCCCCTAGATCTCGGGGACTTCATGGCTCTGATATCCCCTAAAGCCGCGCCGTATCTTTCGGACATGGCGGTACTGGCGGAAAAGCACACCAGAAGGCGTTTCGGAAATACCGTGAGCATGTACGTGCCTCTCTATCTCTCGAACCGCTGTCTTAATAACTGCCGTTACTGCGGCTTTGCGGCTCATAACAAGTATCCCCGGAAGCATCTTCTTCCGGAGGAAACCCGCCGGGAGTGCGAGGCCATTCATCGCATGGGCTATGAGAATATTCTGGTGGTGTCAGGAGAGGATCCCCGGGTCTGCGGCATGGACTACTTCCGGGAGCACCTCCCTATCGTGGCGGAATATGCCAGCTACATGTCTCTCGAGATCCAGCCTCTGGATATCGATGAGTACCGGGAAATGAGAAAGCTCGGCGTGGATTATGTCTGCGTGTATCAGGAAACCTACGATCCCGAGTGCTACAGGATAAACCACCTTTCCGGAAAAAAGCGGGATATGCGGTACCGCATGGAGACACCGGAGCGGGTAGGGGATGCCGGCATCGACAAGGTGGGGCTGGGCGCTCTTCTGGGACTTTTTGACTGGAAGGCCGATGTGGTGGCGCTCACCCGGCACCTCATGTACATGCGCCGTCATTACTGGGGCACCCGGCTCAGCATTTCGTTTCCGAGACTCCGGCCGGCGGAGGGGGGGTTTCAGCCGGAGTATCCCGTATCCGACAGGCAGATGATCCAATGTCTCTGCGCCTGGAGGCTTTTTGACCACGAGCTGGAGATCTCTATTTCCACCCGGGAAAGCCCCCGCTTCCGGGATGTGATAACCCCGGTGGTTATTACCTCCATAAGCGCCGGATCCAGCACCCAGCCGGGGGGTTATGCGGAGGATCATCATGATCTCCCGCAGTTCATTATCTCGGACAGCCGTTCTGTTACTGAGGTTACCGCGGCCCTCCGGAGATGCGGCCTTGAGCCTGTGTTCCGGGAGGCCCGTTCTCAGATCCCGGGGATGCCCGAGGCCGCCGGATTCTGAGCAGCATTTATTACGATAAAGCATCTCAAGACCACTGAGTCAATGGCAGGCTGAGTTCCGGAGAGCAGAGTAAAAGGATATTCGGCGCAAATACGAGGCGGAACCGGGCAAGTCCGGCGACGCCTTATT
>NZ_JBGVBR010000370.1:0-6402 GCF_045225735.1 Succinimonas sp.
AATCCAAAGCACCTTGCCGAGACGTTCCACTACAACCCTTTTGGAGTGATTGCCTTTGTGATTTCCTTTCGGATTGGGCTTATAGGCATTTTTAACCAAAGAGGCCGATCCAGAAATAATAACATTATCATCATTTCTCACAATATTACGATAATTGATTATCATGCAACCCCCATAAAATTAGCAAAAGCCGCTGCTCGTTGAATGCTCATTTGAGCATTCAATATAATACAGCAAAAATAAATAAAGCGCAACATGATTTTGCATTAAAATTTAATTATTTTTATGAGAAAAGCACTTGACAAAATTAAAAGAATCGAATATGACTTAATAAATAATTTGCACGACAGGATTTTTGGCAATCTCGAAGGGATGGTGTGTGTAAAAGCCTTTACAGCTAAAGGTTTGCAGAGATTGTGTGATTAATGGAGATATTTTTATTATAGAAATGTTGTGGGGAGCATAATATTATGATAGAGTACCGGGCAAGGTAATATCACTTTTATAATTGAAGAGAGGTTGCCTACATGTCAACTGCACACATTCTCTCCTGAGATGGTATGTGTGCCCAAAACTTTTTCGATTTTCGGATTATTTTCTGAGCATAGCGATTCTCAATAGCTTTGGCTGTTACGCGGCAAGCTGCCTCTGATGCCTCTTTAAGCATGGTGAAGCAACGGCGCGGTGAAGGATCGGGCAGGGAAGATCCTTGCAGAAAGTGTAATCCCAAAATGCCTGCAGGATCACCAAAGCAGAATCCTGTGATAAAGAGCAGCTAAAAAATCCAGTAATCCTGCCGCTAACAGATAAAGCTTTGGTCGAAAAGCATCAGATTTTCAGAAACAGGCGTTTTGGGCATTCAGACACGGGAGATGGGACAATGGCTTTATACGTCAAAACCAACGTTTCATCGTTGAATGCCAGAAGAAACCTTGAAAAATCAGGCGCTTCTCTTGACACCGCCTTCAAGAGACTGGCCTCCGGTCTCAGGATCAACAGCGCCAAAGATGATGCCGCCGGTCTTCAGATTTCGGACAGACTCACCTCCCAGATCAACGGTCTTAACCAGGGTAACCGCAATGCCCAGGACGGCATCTCCTTCTGTCAGACTGCCGAAGGGGCTCTGGATGAGATGACCAATATGTACCAGCGCATCCGGACACTGGCTATTCAGGCCGCCAACGGCACCAATTCAGATCAGGATCGCGCGGCCATTCAGGCAGAGGTTTCACAGCTCTGTCAGGAAATCACCAGAATCGGCGAAGACACCACCTTCGGCGGCGAGCACATCCTGAATAAATCCCTCACCGCTCCCACGGCATTTCAGGTGGGGGCCAATGCCAATGAGACCATCAGCGTTGATCTCACCTCTGGGTTTCGGCTGGATGATGTGTTTGAGAAGCTTTATAACGAAGCCGATGCCGCCGGACGCGCCGAACTTGCGAGCGAAGGCATTTCCAGAAAAGTCAGTTATGACAGCGGCAATCCGCCGGCTTTTACCGTAACGGCTGATTATTCTGCCGAACCCGGAGAGTATACTGTCAGCGTAAAGAAGGTGTCAGATTATTCAAGGGTTGATAAAAATGTTCTTAAAGAACAGCAATTTGGGGCGGGAACCATTACTTTTACTTCGAATTTGAGATCCTTTACCATGCAGGTAGAGGAAGGCGATACAATTGGCGATCTTTACGATAAGTACCATAGCCAAATATATAATGCAAATCTGGGCTTCATGCTGTTTAGCAATTCCCTTGAACCTGATATTTATCAAATTCATTTTTATTCCCCTGATTATGGTGATGCTAATCGGCCATTTTCAGCCACTGTTACCGGGGACGACAGTCTGAATTTTTTTGAATTTAATGTTGCTGCTGATTCTGAAGTGGGGGACAGATCCAACGACTGGATAATTTGCAGAGTTGCCCAGGATACGGTGATTGAAATAGACGGGGAAGAATTGCGTAACAGTAATTCAGATTGGATTTTTTATCCGGAGATTATCAGGCCATACGATATTTATGATGAAGACAGAGGCTTGCATGTTCAGGCAAAGCACTCCTGCAGCGATGTCGTAGTTACCGTGGAATCACTGTGCGACTTTTCGGTAGATACCCCGGAGTCTGCCCAGAACCTCATCGGAGTTGTGGATAAGTTTATCGCCGCCATTGACAGCAAAAGGGCGGAGCTTGGAGCCGTGCAGAACCGGCTGGAATCCTCCATCAGAAATCAGAGCAACGTGGCCGAAAACGTCTCCGCCGCCAGAAGCCGGATCCGGGATGCCGACTTTGCCGCCGAAACCGCCGCCATGACCCAGCAGAATATCCTGCAGCAGGCCTCCCAGAGCATTCTCAGTCAGGCAAACCAGAGACCGCAGAATGTGCTGTCCCTTCTTCAGTAGGGCGGGACGGTGATTACCCCCCCGTGCCATTACGGTCGGCCGGCATGGTCAGTAATGATGCCTTCAGGGCACACTGACTTGGGGATAACCCAGACCGCTTGCTGAAAAGTTAGTCCCTGCCATAGTTTTAAGGCCATCCTCCGGGATGGCTTTGCTGTTTCCGGATCCGCAATCCGCAAGAAACCGCGAGAACAATAACGGCATGGCAGCGGGGCCCGGGAAAGCGGGAACCGGAAGGATCGTTCCCGAAGTCCGCCCCGGCTGCCGCGTCTCTCTTTGAGAAGCCCGGATTACGATGCTCCGTCCGCTTCCGGATTCTCAGGAGCTTGTTCCTCGCTTATTCCGGTATCCGGCTCTTTGATAATGCCGTAGTCCCGGGCCAGCTTTTCCGCCGTATTAACAGCAGCCGCAACGAAGCTTTTCAGGAACTTTCCGGGGCCGGCAGCAGCGATGGCTTCTTCTGTTTCTATCATTATGTCATCATTTTTATTATGCTCCCGGCCGTTTCTGAGGAGAGTGATGAGCTTGTAGAAATGTTTGCTGACGCCGTACTGATCATAAATCAGATCCGGGTTTTCTTTTTTGTACCAATGGCGAATGATAGAGCCCTTGTCATCATAGGCATCGTCCGCCTCATCCAGATGGAGCACGTTTTCGGCAATGCTTTTGTAGCCCTCGTAAAGGAAGAACAGGGCTCTTACCAGCTCCCGGTGGCTGCCCTTGGAGAGGGCGGCTTTGGCCTTTTCAATGCAGAAGGCGGTTCTTTCCCCGGTCAGGCGGTTGCTTTCGATAATGCGGAAATAGCTGCTGAGCTCCCGGTACAGCACCTTGACGAAGGGCGGGCAGTTATCTTCGTTCGCGGAATCCCGGAAGAATGCAATAATGTCCCGGCCGGTTTCGTAGGATTCCCGGAAGCAGCAGAGGTTTTCATAAAGAGAGCTCTGCCGGGCCTGCTCCGCCAGATCCGGACGATCGGCGAAGTCGGTTTTTAAAATTCTCTCCAGACAGATGAGATCCCGGTTTTCCTTGTACTTGGCGATATCCAGGGCGTCATAGAGGACGGCAGAAACGGCGGAGAGGGATCTCAGGTCTCCGTGAAGGAAGCCCTGATCCTCCAGCTGGGGATCCAGAATATGCCGGATCTTTCCGAGAATTTCCCGGGCCTGCTCCCGATCCTCCGGGGCGGGCAGATTTTTTAGCTCCTCATCATTCTTAAAGAGTCTGTTATTGGAAAGCCGTAGCATAGGGTGGGTCTCCCCCATGTCTCCGTACCAGATCTGCCGGAGCTGTACGTTCCTTCTGAGATAGGACAGCATGAAGAGGACAGAGGAAAAAATAATGGGAACATAGCGGTAGCAGTGGGTGATATCCAGAAACACGCTGGTGTTTTCGGGAATCCTGGCGCTGATCTTTTCCGCAATCAGCTCTGGTTTTTCCATAAGGTCGTTCAGGAGCACCACCTGAAACTCAAAGCCCAGATCCTGAGCCGCGATCTTGCCCAGCTCGTTAATGGTCTCCTGATCCTCCAGGGGCATTTCGGAAACGGGGCTGTCTTTTTCGGGGCCGGTGTCGCCGTAGCTTCCCAGGATATCCAGAATGTCCTGAAAACTCCCGGCCTTGTTTTTAAAGCATTCCTTAAGGGATTCGGCAGCCAGGTACCAGGCGCTGGATGCCGTGCCGCAAAGTACCAGCCGTTTCAGACGGTTCTTGTCCGAAAGATACTTTGCAAGGCCTGCTCCGGCAAATTTCATGGGTTTGAGCGTAATATCGGTTCCGTCATCCTGCTTCATGCGGTATTCCATGAGGTCGTAGCTGTCCCGGCCCACAAAGGATATCAGGGTGCCGGAACAGTCTTCGGCAGCGGCTGTTTCATCTTCGGGAACCAGCTCGGAAATGCAATTCCTGATGCTTTTCAGGAAGCGGAAACTTTGTTTTTCAGAACTGTTGAGATGATTGACGGAATTAAGGGTCATCTTGATGCGGGCTGCTTTGCCCGGATTCTCATCGTTCTCCAGGATCCTGACTGCGGTGAGAGAGGCATGGAGATAATCATTGATGCCGGAGTACATTTTTACCAGCTTTTTCAGATCGAAGTTCTTCCCGCTGCACCACGAGAGTCTTTCCGAGATGAGCCGTCTGAGATCCGGCTTTTCGGAGGCGATGGCCTTCTGAAAATCACGGAAGAGATCCCGGGCCCGGCTGTAAAAACCGAGACTTTCGCAGAATATGCCTTCCTCGGCGATGCCGCAGGCCCTGGGGGTAGACAGCAGGGGATACAGGTTTGCGAGTTCTCCGGAATAGCGGAAGGTACCCAGCCTTTCGGTGGTCTTGAAGAGGTCATCGCACAGGGAAAGATTTCTCATGTTGAATTTTTTGATATCAGCGGCCGAGGCTGGTGTCTGTGTCCGTGGCAGTTTTTTGGCCAGGAGGTCAAGAGCTTTGGCAAGCTCAGAAATGGCGTTAAGGTCGTCGTTTGCTCTGGAATCCCGCGCCGCAAGGTTGCAAAGGGCTCGGAGCTTCAGGGTATAGTGATCTTTCAGATGTATTTTCCGGGGCGGATCCGCAACTTCCGAACAGAAAATGTTCTTTATGGAAATCCGGGCCCCGCCCAGAAGCCGCAGACATTCCAGCGACAGGAAGGTCAGCACCGGCAGGAAGCGCAGTCCGCTGCTCATGTCGATATGGAATCTGAGCTTTCTTCTGCTGTCCGTTTCCCCGATGACATGCTCCTTGATATCCCTGATAAACGCGGCCTTGTCCTGTTCGGTGTTCAGGAATCTGGGTATGACAATGAATGTCACCGTAAGGTTTCCGCCGAGATCCTTGTTCAGGGCGTCTGCCAGTTTTCCCAGATCCTCCTCGGATGAAGATTCTGCGGGAAAGTACTTCTGAGCTTCGTTTGCAGCCGTATTCAGATCTTCGGAAAACAGCGGCGTATCGGGAATCACGGACTTTTGCGCCGTATTCCGGAATCCCTGTCTGAGGTAGCTCCCCGCGCATCTCCAGTTGCTCTGCATGGTTCCGGTGAAGACCACGATGTCAGGGGAGCATTTCTGTCTGATAAGCCGGGTCATTACGGCGCTTCCCGAAAAGCTGAAGCTCTCCGGAGGCAGGTCTTCAGCGCCGGTATTCTGAGGGGCAGGGGAGGCCTCGCAGTCATCAATGAAATCATAGGTGGCGGCGCTGTATGAGAGGTTTCCCAGAGCGCAAACCAGAATGTCGGTATCCTTCATATCGGCTCCTTCTTCTGTAACAAACTACAGTTCATCCATCAGGAGAAAATCCCGCAGCTTACAGTGATATACCGCGCTGGTGGAGTAATCAATCTCATCGTTTGTAATGATGTTTTTCTTCACAGTGTTATCAATCCCGGCAAAGGCGGAAAACTCCCTGTCATATGCTTTTTCTTCCGCCACGCTATAGGCGACCTGAATCAGGAAGATCTTGCCGTCTTTTTCAGCCCGGAAATCAATCTCCCGGCCTTTGCTGCAGTATACCGTGACATTAAAACCCAGGTAGATAAGTTCATTCAGCACGATATTTTCGAGGTTGTGAGTAAGGTCATAGCGATTCCCGGATACCCGGATGCTGTTTAGTGAAACATCTTCGTCATAAAGCTTGAAATAATAGTTCAGCTTTGCTTTTGCCTTTGGAGAATAGAGCGGGACATCTTCAATGACATACGCTTCCTTCAGATAATCAAGATACTTGATGACAGTCGGAACAGAAACGGATATGTTCTGCCCTTTCATATAATCGGAAATGGACTTGGCACTGCAAATTCAAGCATTCGAAGTGAGAATAAAATCGGTGATTCTTTCAAAGACGTCTTTCTTTCTGATGCTGTACCTGTTTTCCAGATCATTGCAGATGACAGTGGTGTTCAGATCGTTAAGATATCGTTTCATGGCATCGTTACCCATCTGCTCCAGCGTGCCTGGAAAGCCGCCCCAGACAAGGTAGTCACTGATTCCGAAAGAACGTCCTAACTGACTGGCATACTC